>JAQXFA010000103.1 GCA_029250565.1 Candidatus Thalassarchaeaceae archaeon | reverse complement strand
CCACCTACAACGGCTTTACCCCCGGCTCCAGCACCACCACCTACACCAATGGAGGTACCAGCAGCACCTGCACCACCACCACCTGTTGCACAACCATCATTCGCGTTAGATGAGATGCCACCACCCCCTCCACCGGTTGGGGCAGGCCAAATGGCACCAGACCCCTTCGCTCCTCAAGTTGCTAAAGAGCCGAGCAGTTTCGAAGTTGAAGCAGCACCGCGAGAAGAAGCAATCACTCCAGATGAAGCAATTGATTTACTCAATGATTTGAGCGAATGAACTACTCAAGCATTTGCATTAGCAACATCTTTCATTTTAGCAAGCGGTATTTTTGCAGTTGCTTCTAATCGCCCCACTTGTTCTGAAATAGCTTCAATGTCACCAACATTAGGTAATTCCGTTTCATCAGTATCACGAGGTAAATTGAATCCCGGCCCTGGTATTTCATCTAATTTTTCAGCCAATCGTTGAGATGTATCTGCTAAATTTCCATCTAGAGAGCAGTGCCTTCTTTCAAGTCGCTGAATAGTCCATTGTTGCAGTTGATCGGCGACCTTGTCTAATCGAGATATTAGTCGCAATTCACTTTCACTTTGTTCACCATTATTGGGTTGCAACAACCCACATAATCTTGCTAACCTTTGGACACGCACATCTCTTGGCGAATTATTCATAGGGATACCTATTTTTTCCCGTAATCCTTTCCAGGTTGAACCATCTAAATCTAATTGAGAACTCGCCTTGTCTACATCTCCATCCCATTTCACAGTGAGTGTGTTTGGTGTTGTAATAATTGAATCATCATCAGTTTTCAAAGATACACTTGACTGAACTTCAGTAGGTGTAGGAACTATTTTTGCTGGTTTAGTCTGCAATGTCTCAACAGTTTCAGTAACTTTTCTTTTTACAGGTTTTTCAGATTCGATAACCGGTTGAAGAACGGGCTTTAATGGATGTAATTTAGCGAAAACTTGTGGCATTGTCGGGGTAAAGAGGTTAATTTTTCTAGAGTCTTTTGCAGGTAAAGCAGAGAGGTGCTTTGCAAGTTCAGGAATAGAATCATTGAGTCTAGTTAATTGATCTGGCTTAGCCGAGTTTTCTACCACATCTTGTAACAAATTTTTATCACGTTCAAGTGGTAGTCTCAACAATCTTTCAATCAAATAATTTTGATTAGAAATAGCCTCTCTCAAGTTAGGGAGTTGAATCCACAACTCAATATGGTCTCTTTCAACTAATTCATCAAGTGCCGAAACATCCCATCCTTCCTGCCGCCACATGTCAAGTTCTGCAATGGTTGCGGACAACAATCTATCAACTCTATTTTCAGTTGATTTTCTTGCAATTTTAACAACACTTTCACCTGATTCTAAACTGATGATAATTTTTTCATATTCAGATAATGCAAGGTCGTGAGGATTTATTTCTGCTGGCCATAAAGTTGCCATGGTAATTCTCGCAGCGTCCAATTTTTCACGATGCCAGCGATTGCGTCGTAATCTCTTAGATACACCTTCTTGAATTAATTCATAATCATCAGAATCAACATCAATTGAGGTAATTCTAGTACGCCAATCATCAACTTCATCAGCACCATCAAAAGAAACATCAATGCTTTCAATTGTTGCTAATATCTGTTTGCAAACCTGAATTTTTTTAGCGTGTTCATCAATTGCTAGCCAACCAGTTCTAGGTCGATTATTGAGTAATGTTTCAAGAGGTTCCACCTCAAATCCAGAATCCCGCCAAGAATTCAATCTAGCTCGTGATTGCTGCTCTCTCTCATCTCTTCTTGTTTCAAGAACTGCGAGTAATTTTTCAACACTTTCCACTCTCTCTACTTGACCTTGCAAAGCAATCGCATCCCCTGCACTTTCGGGGAAAAGGGTCAACAACGAGTCAAGTTTTATCCAAGATTCATTTAGTCTAACAGCTCTTTTTTCAACATCTTCTACTTGTTCCTCTAGGTTCAGAAGGTCAGATGGTTGTGGGTGTTCTGGTGCATTGATATGCAATCCATTTTCTCTAAGTTTTTTGACCCATGCAGAAATATCTGCAAGCCTTGTGGTGTAATCAGCACCTATTTGTTCAGCCTTTTCTTGAATTGTTTTTAGTTTTGTAGAATCTTCCATTTTTTGGGCTAGAGTTGCTTTATGAAGTATATTCTTTCCAACATCATCATCATATATTGAAATCACTTCATCCACAACTTCCTCAATATTTCCGAGAGTAGTGTCCATTTCTTGGATACGATCAACTTCACGGTATCTTTCCTGTAGATTACCACTTAATGCAGTCATTGCCCAACCCCTTTCATGGCGCAAATGTTCAACCATTTCTTCAAGAATTCCTGTGCGCCTGATTTGGCGTTGTTCAAGATTTGAAACAACTTCTTCGATATAGTTGATAGGACTAACATTTTCAATTGCAGAAATAACATCGTTTGAGTAAGGTGTCATTGATTCATCAATTGCTTCTAGGCGTTCAAGCCATTGGTTCAATTCCTCACTCCGTCCCTCTCTTGACCAACTATTGCGAGAATCCTCTGCTGTGAAAACCCACGGCCTTCTATTGGCAATTACTTCGCGCCATTTTCTTTCACCTGCTTGCAAGTTTGTTGGATCACGTAGTATTTCCAACAATTCATCTCTTTCAGGCCATTGGGTTGGCCAATTAGCAACTTTTTGGCGAAGTGAAAGGGCAGTGACCATTGCGTTTTCAAGTCGGATTACCGATTCTGAAATGTTCCCGCCGAGATTTTCAAGGTGGGTAGCAATCGCATCAGCATCAAAGCCCTGATTACTCCATTGTTGCCGACGCTCGGCTAGTAAGTCACCGCTCTCCAAGAGGTATCCCCGTTTCAGCGAGTCCGCTGTTGGTTGTCAATAGTTCCCTTGACCCCTAGGGGGTCAAATAGAAAAATTTCAAAGGTATTCTCTATTTTTTAGACAATTTCATACCAAAGCAATCTGAACCAGCAAACCCCACGGCTTCTAAGCCGAAAAACTCCAAATTTTGTTGTTAATTACATCACTATTGAGGCATTGTCGGAAAAATGTAGAGGGTGGTGAAATCGCTCTCCCTACGGGAGAGTGAGGGTCAACATCAAGTAGGCAATCAGTAGGCTGAGGTGTCTATGACACCGCTCGAAATTGGGTTGACCTTGTTCGGAACACTACTTGGTGGAGGAATTATTTTCTGGATGATTCAGGTTGATGGGCATTTCCGAAGGTATAGCCGAGATGCTGCTGCAGAAAGAGCAGGACAGGCAACACAGATGATGTTGTTAATCGATGAAGTTGGCAGACTTTCAGATGATTGTGCTGCATTAATTCATACTCAACCGAAGTTGAAAGGTTTGATTTCAGCACACACTTCAATCAGTAGTTTGGAATCATCTCTAGATTCAGAAATTGGTTCACCAAGCATTAGAGAAGCAGCAGAACAATTGTTAGTAGCAATTAGGGGGATGTTGGCAACACACCCTACTGATGGTGATTTCACTCAAGCTGAGGAGAAGCCAGATTCAGGGGTAATGGCGCTAGCAAACCGTTTGTTTAGTCTATTTGCTGAATTAGATATTCATGGCCCTAAGAATCTAGGTCTTACTGCTTTAGAAGCCCGTCGTTTAGGGGAGATAGCTCATGAATTGGGTGAGGATGCTTGGGCAAGAGCATGTTACAAAGAAGTCGCTAGTAACCTCGCTCCAGGTAATTTAGCATCAATGCGTTGTCTTGCCACATTGGCAAAAGATTCCGCAGATATTGAAGAAGAGGCACATTGGGTTGGGGAACAACTATCACAACTCCCCGATGATGTTGACCTTCTTCGCCGTCTCTCAGTATTGCGACCAGAAACAGCAGAACGCAATGTACAGCGATTAGAGGCACTAGGAAAAGCAACTCCTGCAGACCACAGTTTTGTTTCTGGATTGAAAGAGCGATTACAAGGCGATTCCTCAGATCATTCTCTAGCTGCTGTTGAGGCAGCAATAGAGCAAAATCCAACCATTGACCAATATCTGCTGAAGTCAAGAATTCACCGACGCCGTGATGAACCATTACTGGCAATCGATGCGGTTGAATTAGGATTAGAACTCCCAGGTGGTAGGCAAAACGGTGAAGCATGGGCTCTATTGGCTCATCTATTGTGTAGTGAACCCAAGCGCTTAGCAGAAGCTCTCAAGGCAGCAGTTCACGCCTGCGCTCTAGATGCGGGTGGAACTGATATGATGCTTCTCAAAGCCGAATTATTGGAACGAAGTGGTCGACCCGATGATTCTTTTGAGTGGTTAGAATCTGTTCTTGAAAAGGATTCATCAAACTCAATAATCCGTTCAGAAATTTCCCAAATGCACACGTTCCACGGCCGTCGTACAGAAGCATGGGCAGTGATTGAAGATGCACCAAATTGGGGTGGCCCAGAATTGCATATTCAGAAAGGCAGACTATTACTCGCGGACTATGATGCTAACAGGGACGCAGGCCATTCTGACACAGATATTTTGGCTGTTGCTGAAGCCACATTTAGGGAGGCATTAGAATCAGATAGGGAATGTGGTCTAGCATGGCTTTGTCTTGGTCGTTGCCAACGCCTAGCAGGTGATATCGATGAGGCAACAATTTCCATCAACAGGGCACGTCGTTTGATGGATGATCCAATGATTGCCGCTGAAGAGAGTCTAATTGCAATAGATGAAGGTCGAATTGATGATGCGGCTCGATTAATTGATGAGGCGGACATCACAGAATCAAAGTCACTTGTAATCCCTTATGTGAAGGGGTTAGTGGCTGCTAAGAGAGGCAGTCTTTCAGAAGCACTTGACAGATTTAACGAGGTATTGATGGTTAACCCGCATCACGTGAGGGCGCGCCTTAACCGAATCACACTTCATTTGTTGGCCGAGGATGTGCAAACTGCACTGGATGATTGTGATTGGCTACTCATGACCTATCCTAACCTACTGCTTGCAAAACTAAGACGTGGCGAGGCATTAATTCAACACGGTATCTTTGATGAAGCAGAGAGAGAGATCCGCACAGTTCTTCAAGAACAACCAGAGAATGAAGTGGCACTCACTAGACTTGGTGCTTGCTTGCTTGCACAGGGAAGAGCTGACGAGGCTTTCCAACCCCTAAACAATGCACTAAACCTCAATCCAGATTATCCAGAAGGCTACTATCAAAGAGCAATGTTGTATCTTGAGATGGGTGAGGCTGACAGCGCTTTAGCAGATTTCAAAACCACCGCAAAAATCGCCCCCCGCCATATAGATGCATTACTTCGGGTTGCAGCAATTTACCATGAGCGGGAAGATTTCCAAGAAGCAGAAGTTGCTTGGCGCAAAGTTTTGGATGCAGACCCTGACAACAAATTGGGTCGAGCAAGGTTAGATGAAGTCAGAATATCACTTGCAAAAACCGCTTGAACATCAAGCGAAGAGTTGATGCTGAGTCACTGCTTAGCGAATACATGGCATTCAATGTAGGTAACCAAGCACCAGATTTCACGCTACCAAACGCGCATCCAAGCGTGGGCTCTCCAGAGATGAACTTACAAGATGTGATGGGCGAGAGAGGAGCAATAGTTGTGTTTTCTTGTTTGCACTGTCCGTACGTGGTAGGAAACATTGGAAGAATTGAGGGGCTTGCACAACGGGCTGGAGAAAACGGCCTAGGCTTTGTCGCAATCAACTCAAACGCGGCTAATCCAGACTACGCTTCTGATTCAGCACAGCGAACCACTGAGGCTTGTGAGAGAGGAGTTCCATACCCTTTCCTCATTGATACCGACCAGTCGGTTTCCAAGGCTTGGGGAGCAGAACGCACACCAGAGTTCTACTTGCTTGATGGTGATGGTTCCCTAATGTATCGTGGAAGATATGATGATTCTCCAACGAACCCTCAAATGGCTACAACATCTGATATGATGGATGCATTAGACCAACACTTAGCTGGAGAAAGCGTGCAAAATCCTCAGACGGATTCGATTGGCTGTTCAGTCAAATGGATTTTCTGATACAGCGGGTACCATATTTATTGACGGCTGTACAGAGGGGTT
>JAQXFA010000102.1 GCA_029250565.1 Candidatus Thalassarchaeaceae archaeon | reverse complement strand
GGAGACCCAAAAACATTGCATGAAATGATGATAGGAGCAGTTGCACGTAGTGGAGACGCACCATTGTTTGGATACATCCCTAGCCGTGGACAACCAAGAATCCATATTACATTCAATGAATTTGGAGGATTAGTTGACTCTGTTTCACGCGGCTTGCGTGACCGCGGAGTGACTGAGGGTGGTAGAGTAGCAATTATTCTCAATAATTCTGTAGAATGGGCGGCAACATCCTATGCTACAAATGCTCTAGGTGCTGCCTATACGGCAATGTACACCCATCAACACGGTAGCGAATGGGCTTTCATCATCAATGATTCAGGACCAACTGTTCTAATCGCAGCTGATAACGATGTACTTGACCGACTTTGTGAACATTTACCAGATGATGGTTGGCCATCAGGCGGTATTGTATTACTTGGTGAAGATGCACCTAATTCTACACCACCTGAAGGTGTCAGCGTTACAAACTGGAGCACATTCGTTGCTGAAGGTAGTAACTCGGAACCAGTCGGTGAGCCAGCAGATGACCCACACGCTTTAGCAACTTTATTGTACACTAGTGGTACAACTGGTAATCCAAAAGGAGTAATGCTAACTAATTGGAATATCCTACATAATATTTTGACAATGCAGGGAAGATTTGAGTTATACAAAGGCGATAAAACCGCATCATTCCTACCATGGGCACACTCCTTTGGACAAATGGGAGATCTACACTACATGTTACATCAAGGGGTTCACATTAACCTCATCTCAGATGTGTTGAAAATTGCTGAAGAGTGTACTGAAATCAAGCCACATGCGCTTTTCGCTGTACCCCGTGTATGGAACAAATTGTATGGGAAAGTTATGGCTGGCCTTAATGCATCACCTATCAAGAAACGTTTAGGCGCACTGGCATTCAAGAAAGCAGCAGCGAGAATTGCTGCAGATGGCAGAGATTGTGTCAAGATTCAACCAAAGGGATTCCTAGACAAAAAACTTGACAAAATTGTATTCGGTAAAATTCGAGGTAGATTCGGTGGGGAAATGCGATTCTGTATTTCTGGCGGGGCAGCACTCTCCCCAGAAGTAGCATCATTCATTCAATCCGTAGGATTCTCAATGTACGAGGGATACGGTCTAACCGAAACTGCCCCTCTAGTCTCAATTAATGGGTGGGAAAATGGACATCCATGCAAATTAGGAAGTGTTGGCCGAGCAATTCCAGGAGTGCGGATCGTAATTGATCAAGATGCTTGGGATAACCCCGACAGCGATGATGGTGAAATTGTGGTTTATGGACCTAACATCATGAAGGGCTACTGGAATAATCCAGAAGCAACTGCAGAAGTAATGACCGAAGATGGCGGGTTTAGGACTGGTGATCTTGGAGTTCTTGATGATGGGTTCTTGAAAATCACTGGAAGAGTGAAGGAACAATTCAAACTTGAGAATGGGAAGTATGTCGCACCCTCACCTCTTGAAGAATCACTCAAACTTTCTGCTCTTGTAGAACAATGCTGTGTTGATGGAACTAATAAAATCAAAACTTTCACGATTCTTCACCCTAACGAATATGCTCTTCGAGACGGATTAAAAGGTGCAAATATTGATGCTAGTGGCTCATTTGAAGAACTTTGTGCTTCACAAGAAGTCCGTACTTTTGTGCTTGAATCATTGAAAGAAGAAATCATGGTTCCAAATTGGAAAGGATTTGAAATCTCGGGAGGAGTTGTTCTTGATTCTGAAGAATGGACTACCGATAATGAAATGATTACACCATCACTCAAAGTTAAGCGTCGAGCGTTATTTGCTAAACACCAAGCAGACATTGATGCTCTGCGCTAATCAAGTTGCTACCCCTGACTCAGTGGCACAAACTACCCGAACAAGCAACTTTGCTTCAATTATCAGGTAATGTCAATTTTGCAAGAATTGCTGGCGGCCGTAGGCCGCCAAATAGGAGATATGATGAGTAGAGGCTGAATCGGGTTACTTATGGTGAGTGGGACGGGTGAATCCGCTGAATCTACTTCAGGCCCCACTAAATCCATGACTCAGTCTCCTCGTAGAGTCGTGACAGCAGCCTCATTGTTTGATGGCCATGATGCTGCAATCAACGTCATGCGGCGATTAATTCAAGCCGCTGGAGCTGAAGTAATCCATCTTGGCCACGATCGTTCAGCACAAGATGTTGCCAATGCTGTTATCCAAGAAGATGCCCACGCAGTTGCCCTTTCATCGTATCAAGGTGGCCATGTAGAATACTTCACTTACATCCGCCAAATCTTAGATGATGCTGGACGTGATTATGTCAAAATATTCGGTGGCGGAGGGGGCACCATAACACCGATTGAAATGCGAGATTTACATGAGGCGGGGATAACAAAAATTTACTCCCCGGATGATGGTAGAACGCTCGGATTAGTCGGTATGATTGATGATATGATGGAGAAAACGAATGACCTTGACTTACTCGATGGAGGTAAACTAAACGAGTTATCTAACTCACTCACTCCAGCCGACCACGGAGCGATTGCAAGACTCATCACACTTGCCGAAAATGGAGATAGTACATCATTCAAATCAGCACTGGATAAGTGCCGTTCTCAACCGTCTGACAAAGAAGCACCAGTAGTCGGCATCACCGGTACTGGAGGGGCTGGGAAATCATCCCTCCTTGATGAATTGATGTTGAGAATAATTCGCGACTCACCCGATTTGAAGGTTGCATTCCTTTGCACTGACCCAACTCGTAAACGAACTGGAGGGGCTTTGCTTGGTGACCGAATTCGAATGAATGCGCTCTCTCACAGCAATTTTTTCATGCGTAGCCTTGCAAGTCGTGGTTCCGGCAAAGAAGTCAGTGACCGCCTTGAAGAAGCGATTTCAGTTTGTCAAGCAGTAGGATTTGACCTTATTTTCGCTGAAACAAGTGGAATCGGTCAAGCTGACGATGCTATCAGCAATTTAGTTGACCACACATTCTATGTGATGACTGCAGAATATGGGGCTCACACTCAACTAGAAAAAATTGAGATGCTTGATGTTGCTGATTTGGTTGTAATTAACAAATTTGAACGCCGAGGAGCTGTTGATGCACTACGTGCTGTTCGCAAACAAGTGCGTAGAAACCGTAACCTGTTTGGTATCGATGATAGTGAACTACCTGTATGTGGGACTATTGCTAGCCAATTTTCCGACCCTGGTGTTGACGATCTTTGGTTCCGTCTTTCCTCAATGATTATCCTCGCTGACGGCAGTAATCCAAATGCTACCAAACCTTCTCTACCTGAATCAGGAATGCCAGAGCCTAGGCACATCATCCCACCAGAACGTGTGAATTATTTGGCAGAAGTTTCAGCAACAGTGCGAGATTACCATACTCGAACTTATAGTGAAGTTGGAAAGGCAAGATTAGCCCAACAACTAGCCGAATCTGCAAATCATCTCGAAACAATTGGCAAAACTGACGCAGCGGCAGAAATACGCCAAGAAGCTACTGAAATCCTCCAAGATTTACATCCAACTGCACGTACCCTTCTTGAGGAATGGCCTGACAAAGTTGAAACATACGATGGTGGCGAATACTCCTACGATGTGAGAGGGAAAACATTCTCGGTTCCAACGAAAACTGAATCACTATCTGGCTCAAAAATACCCCGAGTAGCCCTACCACGAACCGAAGATAAAGGGACACTCTTGAATTGGTTAAGAAAGGAAAATCTGCCCGGTAGTTTCCCCTTTACTGGTGGGGTTTTCCCATTCAAGAGGGCTGATGAGGACCCAACTAGAATGTTCGCTGGAGAAGGCCCAGCAAGTCGTACCAATTCTCGATTCCACTTGCTAAGTGAATCCTCACCATATGCTCGTCTATCTACCGCTTTTGATTCAGTAACATTGTATGGAAGAGACCCTGATATCCGCCCTGATATTTACGGGAAAGTCGGTGAATCTGGTGTATCTATTTTTACTGTGGATGAAATCTCCCAATTATACGATGGATTTGATTTATGTGATAAAAATACTAGCGTTTCAATGACCATTAATGGTCCAGCCCCGATTATTCTGGCTATGTTCTTTAATGCAGCAATTCGCCAACAAGAGGTCAAATTCAAAGAAAAAGAGGGGCGCGAACCGACTGATGAAGAAGCATCTGAAATCCGTAATAAAACTCTATCAAGTGTCCGAGGAACTGTTCAAGCAGACATTCTCAAAGAGGACCAAGCGCAAAACACCTGCATCTTTTCAACTGATTTCAGTCTCAAACTGATGGGAGATGTGCAACAATATTACATTCAAAATAATGTGCGTAATCATTACTCAGTATCCATCTCAGGGTATCACATTGCTGAGGCGGGGGCTAATCCAATTTCACAACTAGCTTTCACTCTTGCAAATGGTCTCACCTACGTTGAGTACTACCGTTCACGTGGGATGGATGTGGATGATTTCGCACCCAATCTTTCGTTCTTTTTCTCAAATGGGATGGATCCAGAATATGCAGTGATTTCACGAGTTGCTAGACGAATTTGGTCAATTGCAATGCGTGATTTGTATGGTGGAAATGAGCGCTCTCAGAAATGCAAGATGCACATACAAACCTCTGGTCGTTCACTTCACGCTCAAGAAATGTCGTTCAACGATATTCGCACAACTCTCCAAGCATTGTTAGCCATCCAAGATAATGCCAATTCACTACACACTAATGCCTACGATGAGGCTGTTACTACACCTACATCTGAATCGGTTAGAAGAGCTTTAGCAATTCAGATGATAAACAACAAAGAATTTGGTTGGAATAAATGTGAAAATCCCATGCAAGGATCATATCTCGTTGAGGAATTAACAGATATGGTTGAAGAGGCGGTATTACGCGAATTTGAGCGAATTAGTGAACGAGGTGGCGTTCTTGGGGCCATGGAAATGATGTATCAACGCTCGAAGATTCAAGATGAATCAATGTATTATGAAGAATTGAAACATTCCGGAGAATTACCAATTGTTGGTGTTAATATGTTTGAAAACCCTGAGGCTGAAGCCTTTGACGAATCTGCTGCTGACTCCTTTGACATGGAATTGAGCCGAGCAACCCCTGAGGAAAAGGAAGGATGCCTCAATCGGCTTGATGAATTCCATGCTAAACACGCTGATAGAGCACCTGCCGCTTTAGCCAAACTTCAGGAAGTTGCTCGCTCTGGTGAAAATGTATTTGCAGAATTAATGGAGACTGTGAAAGTCGCTAGCCTTGGCCAAATCACCGAAGCACTGTTTGATGTAGGCGGACAATATAGGCGCAATATGTGAGGTGCTGAGTTGAAATTATTGCTTGGCAGTGGTGGCATCAGAAACGAAGAACAAGTGAAACTCTATCATGATGAAATGGCACACCATTTCGAAGGAGTTGATGAAGTTCTATTCATCCCTTACGCAGGTAATGACCACGACTATTACCTAAAAAGAATACAAGATTTCAGCTCCCCTTCTGGAATAAAATTAGTTGGAATACACCACGCTGAAGATCCGATAAAAGCGGTAGAAGAGGCAAAAGGAATCTATGTTGGAGGAGGAAATACATTTCTTCTAACTCGTGACCTTCACGATAAAGGAATAATTGACCCAATCAGAAATCGGGTGAATGCGGGAATCCCATACATGGGAGTAAGTGCCGGCTCCAATGTTGCTGGACCTACCATGCAAACCACGAATGATATGCCAATAGTCTCACCTGCCTCATTTGAAACACTTAATCTTGTACCGTTTCAGATAAATCCACACTACTTTGGAGGCAAAAGTTGGGTGAAGAAAGGGGAGGACTTTATCCCCCACAATGGAGAAACAAGACAAGACCGTATTAGGGAATTCCACCAACACAACACAACCCCTGTGATCGGACTTTGGGAGGGGACTTATCTACGCTGGAATGGTGCAAGTGGTGAACTGATCGGTGGAAAGGCTACTGTTTTCCAAGCCGGAAAAGAATCTACATCTCATGATGCTGGTACGATATTCAATGGCTCATTAGAACCCAAATAGAATCAGCCCAATGATAAATACGGAGATAAATGACATGATAAAACCTGGAATGATTCCAACCAACATTCCTGTACCCTTATTTGTCAATCCCGCTTGGAAGTTTCTTACAACTTGAACTATCCAAACGATAAATAAAACAAAACTGAATAAACCCCCAAAGCATGGAGCGAAGTCCGCAACGAAATTATTACTATACACCCCATAATCAGCCTTTAGAATGATTCCCTCTCCCAAAGGCTCACTGAGAAATAATTCTCCATATCCACTTTCATAGTCCATTGAACCAACATTGATTTCATAGTTTTCGTAGTACACCATATCTGAACAAATTGGAGGAATGCCCCATGCTTCGTAATTAGGGTAGTACCAATCATTGCCTTGGTCCGTTACACTAATTCGTATCTCTTGGACACAATAATTGCCCCATTCATTAGTATATACGGGAAAAACAAGGGGAGTCATACTTTCATCAAAAGTTTGTGAACCAAGGAGACTTGACTGCTGTTCTGGAAGAGATAATGTAACTGAGGTGAATGCTTTATCATCAATTCCTGGATAAACTGTGAATTCATAATGATAGTCAGTATATGTCAAATGACATTCGGTATACGGGGCTACTTTTGTTGGTGTATATTCAACATTCCCTGCTGCAGCACCATTTTCAATAATCATCAAATCATCCGCTTGAGGACAAGGTTCAGCCCAATTTGTGGTATTTACAATGAAAACCAAAGGCGTCATGTTTTCATCAAAAGATTGCGTTTCCATCTCAGAAGGACTTGCTCCCGGAAGATGCAATTCAATTGAATCATTTGGCTGTTCGTAATAACGCGGATACACCGTAAACATAGCTTCTCCTTCGGTTATATTGTCGAATGTTACTCTAGTTACATCCCCTTGGCCTTCCGTAAATTCAACTCTAGTAATATGCTTATTTTGGTAAATATAATCATGCCCACCACAACCGCCATACGCTCTAAAAGAATCTGGATTATCATAATAATGTCCTTCATTCCTAATATTGAATGAGCAATCGTCAACCGGTGTATTCGAAATCTGGAAAGTTCCATTCAAACCGGACTCGTCCCAATCAACATTCAATGTTTCGTAGTGCCAATTGTCATCCCAGGAATCTTCGGCCCAACCCATCATAAGCATTGGAACCATCATCATGAAAAATGAAAACAGACAGGTGATACCAATTCCTTTCAGAATTGAATCTTTCTTTGGACCTTGTGATTCTCCTACCCACAAACTTGAGTCAATAGTTCCCACATCTCCTGTTAGAGTAGTCCCTGTAGCTGGTGCGAGTTGAGTTGGCATCATTCCTTGCATGTCAGTATTGATAGAAAGACCTTCAGAACCGCTCAATATTATTGGCTGAGGAGGAGATGATGGACTGGTGGATTGAGAACTAGAGTCACCAGCATTACCGTCGTTTGAAGGGCTATCCCAAGGACTACTAGCCTCACGCCCCGACTCTGCCATATAGCGTTGTAACACAATGTAGGTTATGAGGCTTCATCCGGCACAACTAACTATACTCATCAAAAATTATCAATGAAAAACTATCACGGATAATCGCCAACATTAGATTATACAAAAAAAGGGCCCGCTTGGAGAGGTAATCCCCCCCAAACGGGCTGTTCGCATTACGTGTGTTTTTTCCGACTCAAAGATTACTATTCTTCTTCACTGAGTAGTTGCTCACCAAACATGATGGCGATGTAGGCTCCGACTCCAGATGCAATCATTCCGCCGAATACTGCAACCATCTGAGTCATATTCCACTCAGAATGAACTAGCATTCCACCAAAGTCTCCTGCACCGGTTAATGAAACTCCTACAAGACCTACAATACATGCAAGGATACCAACTTCCCAGCTAGCATCTTGACGGTCATAAACCATCATTAGTAAAAATCCACCAAACAGAGATGCTACTGCGGTGTATGGATCAAGAGCTGCAAGTCCTTCGTAAACCATCGATGTATCTGCACTTGATTGCCACCATGCTAAGGCGTATGCTGTTATCCCACCAAACATTTGAGCAATGAAATCATTCATTCCATCCTCAATTTCATCTCGTCCTGAAGCCATCTTCGCCAAAGTAAACATTGGCAATATGGTCCCTCCCATTGCAATCATGAAGATTGCTAGGACTAATCCTGCACCCACTGATGCCACTATATGTGACCAAACAGCGTAGTCCCCAGTCAATCCGTCAAAGACTCCACCCAGTCCTATAGCGAAGAACACTACGGCTAAGCTACCAACAAATTCAGTCATCGTTCTATTTCTATCCATTTCATATCACTCCATTTTTCATATCGCTCTTTGGCGATTGTAATCGTGTTTCTCACCCCGCTTATAATGGGTGCCTTACTAAATACCCAAAATAACGTGATTTTGGAGGATTTAAAAAAAAGCCGGTGCTATTGAATAAAGTTAGTGTTGGTAAACTCACCAACTTGTAATTTAAAAAAATGGCGAGATGGCCGAGAGGACGAATCCCCTCGGCCAACCGCGTACAACGGCTTGAAGCCGACTTGTATTTACTGTTCAGATTTCACTGCTCAGATAGCTTCATCGATCTTGACGCCGATTAGAGCACCAACACCAACGAATAGACCATCACAGATCCAGTTTGCTAGGGTGTCGACAATGCCTGCACCACTGCTTGCAATAGATGCTCCCATTTCATGAGCACCTGTTAGCATCATTGCGCCACCAAGTATCATCAAACCGAAAGCGCTTGCC
>JAQXFA010000101.1 GCA_029250565.1 Candidatus Thalassarchaeaceae archaeon | reverse complement strand
GGACATGTGTTTGAAGATGGGCCTAAGAATGAAGGCGGCGAGCGTTATTGCATTAATTCCGCAAGCATCGAATTTAGGGGGGATGAATGATGACAACAAGCATACGAAGATGGGTTGAGACTGATACTGGGCACCGTGTCCCTAATCATAAGAGCAAGTGCAAACATATGCACGGGCATCGCTATCGCTGGGAAGCAGAAGTTGAAGGAGATGTTGTCACAGAACAAGGTGTTTCAGAAGAGGGGATGTTAATTGATTTCTCAGATGTTTCAAAAATCCTAAATGAGAAAATACACGATGTTGTTGATCACGCTTTCATTGTTTATGAAAATGATGAAGAGGCTCTCGCTGCACTGACAATAATGGGTGATGGACACCGCACAGTTACCGTACCATTTATCCCGACTGCGGAGAATTTGGCTAAGTGGGCATTTGAACAAGTATCACCTTACATAGAAACAGCATATGGTAATTCTTTACGACTAGCAGCATTCCATGTACGTGAAACGCCGAAATCTTGGGCCACTTGGAGGCCCTGATTACTCTTCTTCGGGGTGTTTCTCTTTCAGAGCATCTCGTGATTGTTTCAATACCCCAAGTATTCTATGCGCCTCATCATCCAAAGGCATACTACGCATTAGAACTCGCTTTAGTGTCTCAGCAATACCTGGCCTCTTGTGCTCCTGAACATCTACTACTTGTGATAGTTCTTCAGTAAGGGTGTGAATCATTCTTCTCAACTCTGGATCTAACAAACGCGTGTCCTTTGTAGTCCTTGGTAATCCTTCTTGTTCACCTAATTCTGTATCAATTAATGCCATATGCATCTCATAAAGGATGATAGTTACAGCATGGCTGAGGTTCAATATTGGGTAACCTTCCCAAGTAGGAATAGTAACTAGAATATCGCACATCTGTAATTCTTCAGTCAATATGCCAACACCTTCACGACCGAACACAATTGCTACTTTCCCCTCAACATCGTGGATACGTTGAGCTACTTCCTTAGGCATTACAAAATGCCTGAAAGCAATTTTCTCCCCCATTTCTCTTTTACCTGAAGAACCTACAACAATTGAGATATCTTGCATACATGAATCCCAATCAGGGAATACTTCAGCATTTTCTAATACGCTCTTTGCGTGTTTTGAACGCGCTAATGCTTCATCCTCAAATTCATAACCGGATTTAGAAATTAATCTTAAATTGTCAAAGCCAAAGTTCCTCATTGATCTAGCTACTGCGCCGACATTGCCTTGAATTTCTGGCTCAATCAATACTACAACGACTTCAGCCATCCTTTCAGGAAGAGGTATTGACAAATTCAAACCCACATTTATTCCCCTTGTTTGGTCGGCACCCATGCTTCTAATGCATCTCTATCTACGTGTTGATAAATGAAAAGTAGCCATTGACCAGTTTCTCGGTCTGGTATTGGAATACTTCTTTTTGCTACTCCTTGCTCACGAAGCCAATTGAAAAATTCATCCAACACTTCTGGTGATGGATGTCTTACAAACGGAGGTTCATGACTCCAAAAAAATTCCAGTGGCTGGACGACCAAGCGCCCACCTCTGATTAATCTACACGGCGCTGCTTGTATCGTGTGATGTAACCTGCAATCCAATTGCGCATTCGCTTGTTTACAAGTTTGCCATCTTCGCCAACAAGGTCGGTGAATTCTTCAACCAACCTCTTGTTCTCATCAAAGTCTGCACCAAACTTATCAGGATATTCTTCGCAAAGTGCAATTGCTCTAATTTTAATGAATGATGGCCTAATATTTCCCATTGTATCGCCTCAGTATTTTGCCTCATCAAGTAGAACTTGAATTCTATCGTCACCATCAACTCGGTCAACAACTATGTGAACACGGCGAGGGGGTTTCTGAATGCCGCGAGACCAGATTTCTTGGTTTACACCCTCATCTATCCAAATATTTTCATCATCCTGAACCTTCATATGACGGCGTACGAACTTCTTGAGAACTTCAATTGCTCTCTTTGCTCTCTTTGTTCGAGGGCAAGCCCATGCTGCTCGAAGAGGTACAGTATAGTGGCGACTGCCGTGGAATAATTTTGCATCAGCCATGAACATCACCTTTGCAACTTGCTCCTGCGCCAATGGTGGCGTTTACTATGTGATGTGAAATTGCGTCCTGTCTTCTGCATAACCCATACAGGAACCCTGCGGTTCGTTTTGGTAACTTTATTCAGGCGCTTCTTTTTTGGAGCCGGTTTATTTCGTGCCATATTTTCACCTCAAATTCTTCGGATTGATGATTCTCGACGGTTTGAATTTAGTTGCGCAAGAACGGCTTTCAAAGTGCTGTCATCAACAGGGATCTGCAAACGACCTTCATTGTGTAGATTAACAAGATGGCGCTTAACACCAAGGGCAATTTCTGGACGAGTTAATTCAACTCTACCTAATCTCTCTCTAGATTCAGGTGTTAGAATAGTTCGCATTGCTTCATTGAGTGCTGTTGCTTCTTGGTCTACTACAGCCTGTTGTTCTTCAGCTGCCAACTGTTGTTCTGCCTGACTCTCAATCTGATTCTGGACTTCAGACAAGCGAGCGGCGCGCATCCTCTCAAGTTCGCTGTCATCGATTGACATTGCCTTTGACACCTACCCCACCTACTTCCAATCAGTACTTTGACAATCCAGGAGCTGTTGCTTCTGCTGTTGGTCTTACTTCATGAGCAACTTCATTGATTAATTTGTGACCCGCTGGCGTTAAAACTCTTCCAAGAGTGATCGTGCCTGCAGTATTTTTCTTTGTCTCTACAAGACCTGCTTGTTCTAACTGTTGTAAAACGGTACGAGTAATGTGGCGTGAACCTGACTTTGCTCTACTAGGGGCGCTACCCCTGTCACGGGCACCACCGAACATCTGCGAAAGATGGTTGACTCCAATAGGTGAATGAATTGCGACCTTTCGAAGAACGGCTGCAGAACGGATTTCCCACCAGTTATCTTGAGTTGGTGGCCTCTCTCGATGAACACCTGTCTTCACATGAAGTGCCCATTCTGGCCTAGAAATTGAATCGTGGGCCTCCATTCTTTCTGCCAATACTGGCAAAAGCAAATTTGTTGGAACATCGTGGAATGTCGTCATGTGCAAGACCTAAGCATCCCGCCGACCGACCGTCCGTATATAACGCAATCGTCCCCCCTACGGGGGGGACTGCTTCGCATGCCCTCCTATTAGCAACCACTACATCAAGTTCAAACAGGGTGGGTAGGTCGGCACCGTCAATGGAGAAAGCACTGGCTCGTAATCCGAACCTATTACGCACACTCCTCGGTTTGTCAGGGACTCTAATTCTTGTTTTGGGTTACTCGGTGTATTCTGCATCTCTAGACTCTGAATATTATATTCACGAATCTAGTTTAGAGCAAAGTGCCCTTGCTCTTAC
>JAQXFA010000100.1 GCA_029250565.1 Candidatus Thalassarchaeaceae archaeon | reverse complement strand
GGAGAGATTTGAACTCCCGACCACCTGATTACAAATCAGGAGCACTACCAGCTATGCAACGTTGGCGCTAAGCAACCCGACACGCCCATTGGTTTTGAATATCACAGTCGGAGTACCGCCCTAACGGTCAAGAATGAACGGCCTACACGAGATATTGAAATGAGCGCCCAAGTTCTAGATGGGAAGGCGTGTGGCGCCGAAGTTGAAGCCGAAGTAAAAGCCAAAGTTTCAGTATTGAATGAACGTGGAATCACTCCTCATCTAGCCGTAGTAATCGTTGGTGATGACCCAGCGAGTCATGTCTATGTGGGGGCAAAAGAGCGTGCCTGCGCGAGAGTAGGTGTCAAGAGTACCCGCATTGATTTACCCGCTGATAGCGATTTTTCAAAGGTGGTAGATGTTGTTAAAAAACTCAATTCTGACCCCTCTGTGCATGGGATTTTGGTGCAGTCTCCTCTTCCAAAAGGGATGGATGAGTTGGCGATAACCGATATGATAGATCCTGCCAAAGATGTTGACGGGTTCCATCCCGTAAACCTCGGTAGACTCGTACAAGGTCGCGCTGATGGGCTTGTGCCGTGCACACCAGCAGGTGTAATCCGCCTCCTTGAGTGGGGTGGAGTAGATATTTCAGGGAAAAATGCGGTAGTGATAGGGCGTTCACGCATTGTAGGAGCTCCAGTATCACTTTTGTTAGGTCGCAAAGGAGTTGATGCAACAGTAACAATTTCACATTCTCGTACTAGTGATATTGCTGATGTCTGCCGCGCAGCAGACATCGTGATTGCAGCGGTTGGACGCGCTGAGATGGTACAAGCAGATTGGGTCAAGCAAGGAGCGGCTGTGGTTGATGTTGGAGTAAATCGAGTTGATGACGAAAGCCGCGAGCGAGGTTATCGGTTGGCTGGTGATGTTCATCCTGATGTTGCAGATGTAGCAGGTCATCTCTCACCAGTACCAGGTGGAGTCGGGCCGATGACGATAGCGATGCTGATGCTCAATACTGTTACAGCCGCTGAATCAAATACTTGAGTCCGAAAGATTCTGATTAGATAAGCACAAATATTCTCCCACATTGTCGATAAACAATGTCAGTGCGGATAATACCACCTCTGCTCATCATCCTGCTACTGGCCCCCATGGCTTCATCCCAAAGTATTGGTGAGGCATTGCAAGAATGCCCGGGTACTCTGACTGGTAGTACAGAGCCAAGTCAAATCCATTTACAACTAACCGATACCCCCTCGGATGTAGTGGTAATGTGGGCAACCGCACGCAGAGGAAATGCTGTGGTTGAATGGAATGGGCAAAGTGCTGATGGTGATTCATATTGCTATAATCACGACATGGCTTTTCACATGGCAACCATGACTGACTTAACTCCTGGAGAAGAGGTGACTTACCGAGTTGGTGATGGGGATGATTGGTCACAGGAATACAAATTCACTCCAATTGATATAGATGCGAATCGATTTGAATGGATTGCAATCGCAGATTACGGCGATTCTTCGGAGGCTGTTGATGTAAGTGGAGCGATTATTGCTGATACTACTGCACAACTGGTAACAATTTCTGGAGATATATCATATGCTGATGGCGAACAATCAGCTTGGGATGATTGGTTCGTTGCCCAAGAGGCAAGTATGACTCGTATTCCTTGGGTTACTGCAGTTGGAAATCATGAAAATGAGCCGGGTTATGGATTCACCCCATATGCTCATCGATTTGATGCGGATGAGATGAAGGAAACGGAGCCATTTTGGTATAGCAGAGATTTTGCTGGTGTACACATGGTATTCATGTCAACTGAGCATGATTATGATTTAGGAAGCGCTCAATATGCTGCTTTGGAGGCCGATTTGTCCGCGGCTGATGCAAACCGTGAACAACGCCCATTCATTGTGGTAATCGCTCACAAACCCATGTATTCAAGCAATAGTTACCACGGTTCGGAAATTGCTTTGCGTGAAGCGGTTGAAGAGTTATATCAAACTCATAGTGTAGATTTGGTAATTGCAGGGCATGATCATTTCTATGAGAGGACTTGGCCGGTTTTCCAAGAAGAACCCCAAAGCTTCGGAGGTGAGGATGGTACACTCTTCGGTCAGGGATTTGGGCCGATTCACATTGTGGCCGGTAATGCTGGACGAACCCCGTATACGGAGGTGGATGAACCCCAACCCGCTTGGTCTGCTTATCGTGAAGTAGATACTTTTGGTTACATGAAAATAATCTATGATGAAGAAACCCGTAGCCTATCCTTTACATTCCATCGTACAGATGAAACAATAGGTGACCAATTCACAATACAGGAAGGTGTTCTGAATGTAAAAGAGGATGATACATTCCAATTAATCCCAGGGTTTGGTACACTTTTGCCTTTAATTTCCTTAATTGGTGCTGCCTTTTTTCGTCGTGATGTAGTCCTAGATTAAGGATGAGCATTGGGTAGGAAATGAAGTGGCTCACTGCAAGCCCATTAATAGTATCCTAAAGGATTAGTTGATACTATAGGGTATTGATTATTGGAATAAGATATGGCAGGCGCCGGTTCGACAACTGAACTGGTAATACTTTCTCTCGGTTTAGCGGGTTTAATTGGAGGTAGCTTTCTTTGGTTTACATTTCGAGATAAGAAAACAAATATTGTCATGAGGATGAATTTGCTAATAATGTCATTACTATTCCTAATAAATTTTACAATTTTTGCACTTTACACATTTCAAGAGCTGGCCTTTTCTGAGGGGACTGAAGAAATCCTTGATCCTCTAATACTGTATCTAAATATGGCTACATTCATGCAATTTGGTCTGCTTTTTTTGTTATTCCCTTCACCGATATTTACTGAACGAAAGCCAATGCTTCTTGCAATGTGTTCCCTTCCTACAATCTTAATTTCAATACTTTTTACTTCAAGATTATTTTTCGAACACTGGGAAATCGTTTCCTTCCTTATGCAGCAAGCAATATTTTCCGGATTATTTAGTTTGATTGCCATTAGGTGGTACATCCTCCACCGAACGAGCGATAGTGTGGTAAAACGAAATCACGCAATTGCTGCAGTTTTACTTATGTTTGGGCTTGTTGGTTCTGTGTTGACAAGATGGCCAGTATTATTCAGTTTAGGTGGAGGTGATTTGTATTCGCAAGGGTTTGATGGATTCACCTTTCCTGCCTTCAGCACGTCAGATTTCTTGTTTCTATTTCACCATTCATTAGAATTAATACCAATACTTGGGATGTTTGTAGTTTTGGTTACGGAAATAATGGTACCTAGGGAAAAGCGAGATACGGTGGTCCTATTACTCAGTTTATTCTTCTTCCTTTTCGGTTTAGTTAATGTGATGGTGGTAAAATTTATTGATGTAAATGCCGATTTCCGCATTCTTTGGCACCATTTTGCCGCAGCTGGAACTTTTGGGTTAATTCGTCCAGTTCTGTTTGTATATTTGGCAATTAAGTTTAATCTAGTAGATTTGAGTAAAAAGTCAATAAGGAATAAGGTTAGACTAATTGCAGTACTTTTGGCAACCGTTTGGGCATCAAGCCTTTTCGAGATTATCCAAGCATTCCTTCCAGTTCCGCAGATACTTTCAGCAGCTATTATTGGGGTGATTTTATCATTTGGAATAGGTTGGGAACAGAAAATTTTTGACGGTATTGCAACAATCTCCGAAGATGATTATTTGAGTAGTCCCAAAGAAATTTTCGAAGAGCCAGATCTCTTTAGGGTTGCAATGGCAACAGTTGTCTTTACATTATTATTGGCAATGTATGGGTTGGTAAAATAG
>JAQXFA010000099.1 GCA_029250565.1 Candidatus Thalassarchaeaceae archaeon | reverse complement strand
TGGCAAGTAAAGAAAGAGCTCTAAATTCAGGTTTAGGTCCGATAGATAAGGAATCATCGTCACAATCAATCGCCCATTGAATCGCTCTTAGGTAGTTATTCTGTTCGGTACTAGGATGGTATAGTGACCAACCAATTAGATGACGCCATACATCCATATTTTGTGGTAATTGCTTGAGTGAATAACCATGCTGTCCACGTACAACTAGATGCAACCGCTGTTCGTATACTGCCAATGATGGCCCTTGGACAGATTTTCTGGCATGCTCATTATTCGATTCAAGGATGCTTTTCCAACTAGTAGCGATGCTACCAAGTTGGCGCTCTGCTTCAAACCACATTTTTGGTAAATCTTCTGAAATCGGATGACAGAAGAGACTTGTGACATGATTGTCAATTAATGATGCAGCGTAACGAATGAATGGATGGCATCTTCCTGTACCTCCAAATGGCGGATCAAAAATAAACATGCTTTCAATTTCACCCTCATAAATAGGTGGTAGGCATTCTGTAAAGCCACTCTGAAACCAAGCGTGAGTGGATATTTCGTTGTTAACTAGGCATTGGGTTGTAACTTTGAGAAGTTGTGTCAACTCAAACCAATCTGAGAATTCTGTGGTGGAACCTTTTGAATTTATGAAATGTTCAGAGAGGTCAGCAAGAGGTTCTTGGCACCATTTATGCTTACGTTCTCCAAAAATGTCACCCCGTGTGTGCACCAATATTTTCTTGCCCCCTGGAAGTGGCAATTTGTCAAAGGAAATATTCTCAGTATTTGATATCAATTCAGAATAATGTTTTTTCCATTTTGATAATTTAGAGCGTGATAGTTTGCGCGGTTCCTTACACGATCGCAGAGCTGGTGCATCTGCTATACTAGGGCCTGCAGAAATCAATGCTTCCCAAACTGCGGCAGCATCAGTTCTGTCAACGTCTTCCAGTGCCCCGCGTACCGCAATTATTGATGTATCATCGGGGCGAAATTTACGGTCCGATTTACAGATATGTGATAGAACCATTTCACAACGTGCGCATGTCGAATGTCCCAACACACCGGTGTTAGATTGTTCAACTTCATCTGAGCAGTACGAGCATTGCATTGTTTCTCAAGCATACATGACCCTATATCAATGAATGATTATCATCAATTCTCATTGCCATTAAACCAAATATCTGATTCTTTAGAAAGCGGCAACATCTGAGAGAATGAACCTTGCTCCTGTGTTGATGCCGGCTATTATTTCAGCGCAGATTAATATTTCTAAGTGCTACATCGCGACACCCTACGGGTGTCTTTGTTACTAAATAATCGTTAATATTAACTCGCCGGAGTGATTCTTAAGAAATATTACCCTTCGGGTAAAATTGCTTAAATGATATAAAATAACATTTTTTAACTAATCATAGCCAAAAACAGCGCGAGCGAACGATAGTTTTTTATAGTAGATTTGTATCTCCCTATTTACTGCGAAGTACAGGTGAGTAAAATGCATTGGAAAAAGTTCAGTAGGTGGGGTCGTCTTCGCAGACGAGTTCGATCCTATGAGCGTATATTCACCAAATTGTAACCCAGTTTTTCCCCACTCTCTAAGCTCTAAACCGGAGGGTGAATTCAAATTGAATTCGCTTGATTTTTGGGGGTGTGGTGTAATGGATATCATCGGGGGTTTCGAACCCTTAGATCCCGGTTCGACTCCGGGCACCCTCGCCGGTTTGAGGCTACTACATGGGCGTGTAAATGTAGTGGATATCACTTGGGACTGCGACTCCCTCGACCTGGGTTCGACCCCCAGCACGCCCACCAAATCAAAACAAAATAAAAAGGAGAAATAAAACAAAAAGGAAGTAATAATATGATGAAAAATATAAGAAAAAATGCGATAAAAACAATCGGTAGAATATCGGATAACGGTCCGCCAATAGTTTCAATCAACGGCATCCTTGGATTCAGGGAGTACACCAGATACGAGAATTCATGGTTCTACATAGGTAGGTCGCCCATTAGTAGATGCATTGTCATTATGCAGGACGACTGGGTTGAGATTCACAATGTGTGCGTAAATGAGCCTGAAGATAGAAGCAAGGGTCACGGCACTGCTATGATTGCAGATATTAGGCAAGCTTTCCCAAACCATCACATCTGGGTTAACACGGCCGAATGCTCGAGAGCGTTCTGGGAAAAGATGGTCGATAGGGGTCACATTGACTCCATCGAAAATGAATACTGGTGGCCTTGCTGGGATACAACCTGCACTACCTGCCATCCAACTAGGACAACAGGAAAAAGGAGGGAGGGCGCATGGTGAGTCCAAACGACAAAAGTATAATCCCCCCTGAGGATATGATTGACCATAACAATGCGAACTTCTCACAGATTGAGAACATCATGACCATCTTTGTTGCCTACAATCAAGCCAACACTCAACAAGGCACACCTTGGGATAACTGGCCTGATTGGGAACTTTGCTTGACAGCAATGAATCCAGATATCCACTTTGAAGTTGAGGATGATTCGAATGAAATCAAAACCGTAAGAGAGCACTGGTTGGCTGTGATGCAGTTCATACACGACTCAGAGCACATCGAGTTCGATGGTTATGCCATCACCATAAATGGTGTCCATGGGAACACTTTCAACTTCGTTATCTGCTTTCAAACCGAAATGTGGGGTGACCCTATGATGACAAAGGATGGTGAACAGGAATGTTTCAGTGGCACTGGATTGGCCCCCATGCCTTTCCCGCATATCATGCCTGGCGAAATCGGACATAGCCTTGGGCCCCTTTGGGTGTGCCCAGAACACGTACCAAAGTACGGTGGTGAGCAATTCTATTGTTCAGAGGGTTCAATTTGCATTAGCAAGGATATTGATGGGCCATTTCCATTAGCACTATACTCCCTTCTGAATCTCTGTATTGATGATACTAAAATATGGGCAGATGCTTGTGCAAGAGACCTTGAGTTACACAAAATTTTGCACAGAAGGGAAGAGGATTGGCCCGGTGGAATTCCGGAAGATTGGGAGTACCAGTGAGGTAATAAATATGTTAAGAAAAGAATTGAAAGAATTGATAATAGCAATGAAAATGTTGATTGAAGCGAAAACTGCAAACATCGCAGTTGAAACTAAAATGGAAAATATGAGGCTGAAGGATTTCACCAAGCATGTAGAGAGGCAAGGTCTCAACATGAGTGAGGACTGTTCTTCATGGCCAGATGACTTTGAGGAGGACTGGGAATGAGCCTTCTTTGGAAGCCAAACGCTAACGCACCTTTGTGGGATGCTGCAGATGAGGATGAGCCAAATGGGCCATTCTTTGACAACCTTGAGTTGGCGCACATCAGGCAGACAGGACCAACCTGTGTGCCAACCACATTGGCGATGCTGGCCAGGGCCACAGGAGCAAATGTAGGGCCTGAGGATTTCATGCCTCTCATCAATTCACAATCACCACATTCGTGGTCGAAAGCACTAGCACCCTACGGATTGCAATTGGCGTACTGTAACAACGACTTAAGGAGACTGGAGAACTACATTGATGAGCTCATCGAGCACGATGACTTGTTCTTGCTTTGCTTCTACTCTCAAGACCCACCTTATGAGCCAGATGAGAATGGCAAATTATGCACAGCACACATCGTAACGATGCACAAGGACGTCATCATTGACACCGCCAAGGGAGATAGTTATGCACAAGGCAAGGCTAGAGATTATCACAGACTAGCAAGACAAACAAAAAGAATCTTCAGAGTTGTACCGAAAGGATATGGGAGGTGTTTATGATGAAAAATAATCTGCGAATCATGTACCCCGCTTGTGGCCGGGATTTCTGGAATAGTGGTGGCCTTGGTGGTTCGCTGCACTTGATTCGAGATGCAATACATGGCGAAGGTCCCATCACCGATGTGGCCCCCACTTCGTTGGATATTGTCTATTGTGACATTGACCCTAATATTGACCCACACAGAGTTAGGAGAGAAGTCAACCGACTATTCTCCCTGCCAAATCAACCCCATCCTCGACGAGAGCGGAATCTGCTCGAATCAACTACACAATTGCATTTCAGCCCCGAGCCAATTGACGAAGGGCTGCCTATGCATACTTCACCTAACGATTGGGTACGAAATGCTTGGGCCTTTGAGTTGGTCGGCCAATACCAAGATGTGACTGTTCGATTCAGGTACTTCTCTGTAAGTTACCAGCAAGTGATGTACTACCTGTATTCAACAGGATGGACTTTGGGTGAGGATGATGTAATTTTACTAGGTAGTAACTGGAGATATTATGGCGAGGGCGGACAGAATCTGCACACCATTTTTCAAGCGCCTCTAAGCAAATTCTTCAACGGGGATACGAAAGTAATCACTCGATCCACTACGCGAAGATATAGCCAAGGATTCTGGGAATCAGAGATAATCCATTGAATTCCAATTTACTTGAATGCTCAACTTATCTGAGCAAAGGCATTGATGG
>JAQXFA010000098.1 GCA_029250565.1 Candidatus Thalassarchaeaceae archaeon | reverse complement strand
CCATCACTACTTCGCCTGGAGCGAAATCTGTAGTCTGAACTTCTGCTGATACTGGAGTTGACACTAATCCCACAGAAATAATTGGAGAGAGGGAAATTAGCATCGCGGCGAGAGAAATCAGCAATCGATTGGTTGCCATCTGTAATGGTCGCGGCCGTTTGTTGATATAGCGGCTACCATAACGAGTGTACATGGGGAACTGGTTGCGAGCCTGCAACATCCCACTACTGCTCGGAGTAATGGCATTGGCTGTAATCCTCGCCGGCGGATTTGTTAGAATCAATGACGCTGGTGAATCATGCCCGGACTGGCCTACTTGTTTCGGTACCCTTGGATTTGATGTCAGTGAAGATGATCAAACAGCATGGTATGAGGAGAATCCAGGTGAGATTGACTCGCGCGGCGAAAATCATCGGTACACAACTTTTGAAATATTCACAGAATGGTTTCACAGATTCCTAGCCACTGGTTCGGGTGCTGTCGTTCTTGTTGGCCTATTCAAGGTCTACAAAAAACGTGAAAAACTTTCAGATGAAAATTGGTTTGCCGCTAAAGCCGCGCTCGTAATCATTCTTGCACAAGGTGGTCTTGGAGCCATCACAGTCTGGTTTGACAATGATTCATGGTCAGTTGTGCTACACCTAATTTTTGCACTTATTTACACCATTTGGCTATTTTACTGGTGGTTGATATGGTTACGAGATATTGGTGAATTACCCAAATGGGCGACTCTTTCAAACACCATATCTAGTGAGGAAAAGAAAACCTTTGGAATGTTCACTCTTGGATCTTTACCTGTACTCTTACTAGGGGTTTGGATAGCAACTGGTGGAGGTGGTTCATTCAACACTGGCTGTTCAGTAGGATGGTGGCAAGGATGGCCACTATGCCAAGGATCAGTTATCCCAGATATTATGGGAAATATTGCCGTGTTTGCAGCATGGATTCACAGGATTGCAGTATTGGTAGTTGGTATTTGGCTGACTAAAGGATATTTTGACCTAAAAAACAGACTTAATGGTGAAGGAAAAAACCTACAATTATCATTTGGAATTGCTTTGCTAGCTTTCATGCTCAATATCATAGTTGGGGCATCATATGTGATTCTCGCAGCCGGTGATGGATTTCCTGAACTACTTTCTTTGGCTCACTTGTCTTTTGGCACAGATGTGGTTCTCCTATTGGGCATTGGATACACCATTTGTCACCTAAACGAATAGGCTGTTTCATAGATAGGATGCGGCCCGACACCAATTAATGGCTGAGGTCGCACCTGAAATTGATAGCACTAGCACCTTGGGTGCGTTAGTTGCTCTAACTAAACCGGTGGTAATTTCGCTACTTCAAGTGACTGCTCTTTCTGCAGTTCTGATACATGATTTAATTCAATATCATCTGGGTAACGGATTTGACATTATGGCGACAATGTGGACTTGTTTTGTAGTCTTTATTGGAGGCTTCCTAACTGCTGGTGGAGCTAATTCAATCAACATGTGGTTTGACGCTGACATTGACCCATTCATGGGACGGACTGCTGAGCGCCCAGTACCATCTGGAAATGTAACTGCAAGAACCGCATTACTACTAGGGATATTTTTGGCAATTATTGGTACAATATGGTTGATTGAAATGGCTAACGAAGTGGCTGCTTTCTGGGCTGCTTTCAGCGTATTATTCTATGTCATAATTTACACTATGTGGCTAAAGCGAAGGACTAGTCAAAATATTGTGATTGGAGGCATCGCTGGTTCAACACCACCCCTAATTGGCTGGGCAGCAGCAAATGACACATTGTCAATGTCTCATGCTTTAGATTTTGGAGCCGTGCTAAACCTTGGGGCAGCACTTCCTTGGCTAATGTTCATGCTCATTTTCTTATGGACGCCACCTCACTTTTGGGCTCTAGCACTTTTCCGTGACCGTGAATATTCAGAAGCAAACGTTCCTATGCTTCCATCGGTCAAAGGTGGTAAACACACCATTTCAGAAATGCGGGTTTACACTGCACTACTCATTGGAATCTCTGCTATATTCATTGACCCAATCATGTGGGGTTTTCCACGCGAAGATGTATGGAGTACTGGCTGGGCAATTTCGACTACCTACTTTGCTTGGGCTTTGCTACTCGGTGTATGGTACAACCAATCTGTACTCAATATCAACCTCAGAGAGCCACGCGACGATAAGGGGAGAATACCATCTGCGTTCTCTTCTTTCATGATTTCAATGAAGTATCTGGCACTCCTATTCGTAACAATGGTGATGGTTGCAGCATCATTCTATGTTGGATTGATTACTATTGCTGGAGTTGCAATGCTTGAAGTTTACAGACATTGGAAAAACGACCCAAAAAATATGATTGACACAGAGTTGAAACCTGTTGCATCAATTACCGAATGAGTCGTTGAGTCTTTACCGAAGGAGTGCCTCTGCGCGCTAGCGGGCGTAGGCGGGCGACCACTGAGGGTGATTTACAATGCAAGAAAGTGACCTTGTTTATGATTGGAATGTCGTTGACTACGATTTTGAAAGAAATCCGTCAAATCACCCACATGGAGTATGGTTTGACGATGAAACTTTGCGTGACGGTCTTCAGAGTCCAAGTGCTAGAAATCCAACAATTGAGCAGAAAATTGAGTTACTAAATTTCATGGAAAAACTTGGGATGCAAAAAGTTGACCTTGGACTACCAGGTGCTGGTCCTTTCCACATAGATCATATTGATGCGATGTTGACTGAAATTAAACAAAATGATTTCCAGATTAGACCCGGTTGCGCTGTTCGCACAATGATTGGTGATATTGAACCACTTGTTGATTTGCAAGCAAAACACGAGATGCAAATTCAAGCGAGCGCTTTCCTTGGCACTTCTCCTATTCGCCAATTCGCGGAGAATTGGACGATGGATAAGATTCTCTCGACTGCGGAAAAGGCAGTCACATTCGCAGTTGACAATGATATTCCTGTGATGTTTGTAACAGAAGATACAACTCGCTCAAAACCAGATGAAATCAAACAAGTTTACACACGAGCAATTGAGTTAGGTGCAGACCGTATTTGTGTCTGTGATACTTGTGGACATGTGACTCCAAATGGAGTTACTAAACTTCTCAGGTTTGTTCAAGATGAAGTCATTCCCGATGCAGGTGTGAAAAGAAGAGACATTGAGGTCAATTGGCATGGTCACCAAGACCGAGGTTTGGGTGTTGCTAACAATTTGGCAGCAGTAGAGGCTGGTGCTGATGTGATCCATGGAACTGCTCTTGGTGTGGGGGAACGTGCAGGAAATGCCCCCCTTGACCAAACATTAGTGAATCTAAGTTTGATGGGTGTTATCGATAATGATTTGACTTTACTCAATGAATACATGCGTAAGGCCCACGAATATGTTGAGGTGGCTTTACCTCGCAATTACCCAGTATTTGGCGCTGATGCATTTGAAACAGGTACAGGAGTCCACGCATCAGCTGTTATCAAAGCAATGAACAAGGGTGACCACTGGTTGGCTGACCGCGTCTATTCAGGCGTCCCAGCCAACGATTTTGGACTTGAGCAAGTAATCAGGATTGGCCATATGTCAGGCAGGTCAAACATCACTTATTGGTTAGGGAAAAATGGTTACGATGTAAATGATGATTTGGTGGCTCATCTGTTTGAAGTTGCAAAAAGTCAACGCAAGTTGATGGGGGACGATGAGGTCCACGCCGCAATATCTGCCTATCAAGCAGAATAAGGTGCTTTTCCATTCAATTTTTGTGATTAAGATCAGGCCCTCATAGGGGTAAGTGCTAATTGGGACCTTGATGGCGTTTGAGTTATGCGATGGGGTTTTGTTGTCACCTTGCTTATGCTCTCAACTCTCACCCCACTTGTAAACGCCCTTGAACCTGTAAAAGAGAATGGCTCAATATTGGGTGCACCACTTCCCGATGATTTCGAGGATGCACCTATCACATACGGATTTTCACCGGCTGTAAGATCTGCTTTTGCAAGAGTTAGTGATTTGTCTCAATACACCGATTCCGAACTATCTAGTGCAGAACAGTGGGTCGTAGTCAGCGCAACTCCTCTAGGGCAGGAGGCTCAGCACTTACCAAACACTTGGATTATTGATGTTGAAGATATGCCTGTCTTCACAACCAATGGAGCAATCGGGGTCGCAACAAAGTTTGCTGAGTGGCAATCCGATGGAGTGATTGAAGTCGCATATCCATTGGTGGAGTGGACAGCGTCGAAAAAAATGATTCCTAATGATACCAAGTTCTCTGACCAATGGCACCTACAGAATACAGGGCAAACTAGTGGCACAACTGGTGAAGATGTCAATATCACAGCAGTCTGGGATAATTACACCGGTGCTGGCGTAGTCATAGGAATTGTTGATGACGGATTAGATTGGGACCATCCTGATCTTGACGATTATTATCAAAGCACGCTTGACTACGATTACTGTGGAAATGATGGCAACCCGAATCCTTCGAACTGGGATGGGCACGGCACTTCAGCAGCCGGAGTTGCCGCTGCAGTCGGAAACAACAGCCTCGGTGTTTCAGGAGCGGCACCTCAGGCAGGATTAGCAGGATTACAACTGATTTCCTGCTCACTAACTGACTCAAAAGAAGCAAACGCAATTACACATCTTTCCCAATCAATTGACATCTACTCAAATTCATGGGGTCCAAGTGATAATGGCTACACATTAGATGCTCCTGGGCCATTGATGTTGGCAGGATTTGAATCAGATGCTTACCAAGGTCGCTCTGGCCTAGGCAACATCATCACATGGGCTGCCGGAAATGGTCTAAACAATGATGATGACTCAAATTATGATGGATATGCCAATAGTCGTTTTACAATCGCAGTAGCCGCAACAACTCATTACGGTGATAACGCATGGTACTCTGAACCAGGTGATAACATCCTAGTTGCTGCTCCATCAGATGGTGATGGTGAAGGAATCACTACTACTGATATTGAAGGGTCAGCTGGTTACACTAACAGTGATTACTACGATGGTTTCGGTGGTACATCCTCTGCAACACCCCTAGTTTCGGGAGTTGTCGCACTCATGTTGGAGGCGAACTCTAACCTCACTTGGAGAGATGTGCAGCACGTACTAGTCAACTCGGCACGTGTTAATGACGCAAATGATTGGTCATGGAATGTCAATGGGGCAGGACATGATGTCAGCCACAAATACGGATATGGAGTGATAGATGCTGGAGCCGCAGTTGCTTTGGCTTCAAATTGGACAACTGTTGGAAATGAAAGTAACTACACCAGTGGGATGCAAAGTCTAAACTCGGCTATTCCTGATGCTACTGGAACTGCCGTCACTCACACCATATCAATTGGTCAAGATTTACTGCTTGAATCCGTTGATGTGATTGCTGATATCGACCACAACAATCGCGGTGACCTTGAAATCATATTGACTTCACCTAGCGGCACAGAATCTTTCCTAGCTACCGAGCACAATGACAATGGTAACGACTACAATAACTGGATGTTCTCTTCAGTCCACTTTTGGGATGAAGGAAGTATTGGAAATTGGACAATTAGTGTTGAAGACAAGGATAGCGGAACTTCTGGTACTTTCGAAGATTGGGAATTAATCATTCATGGCACAGAATTGAGTCGTGACAGCGATTTAGATGGGCTTCTTGATGATGCTGAAACAAATAATTACAGCACTGACCCTTTTGACAACGATACTGATGATGACTTCCTAAACGATGGTTTGGAGGTTCTAAATTACTCAACCGACCCACTCAATCCTGACAGTGATGGGGATGGTCTACTTGACGGAGTGGAAGTTTTTGTCAATGGCACTGACCCTCTAAACAACGACACAGATGGTGACGGGATGCTAGATGGTTACGAAGTTTACACTTCTTTTTCCGACCCTTTATTTTACGATGATGACAGCGATTCAGACGGCTGGTATTGGTTTGAAGATTGTAATGACTCAAACTCCGATATCCACCCTGCGATGAATGAATCACTGAATGGCATTGATGATGACTGCGACTCTTGGATTGACGAAGATTTCAACGGCACTGATAGTGACTCCGACCTGCTTGGAGATTGGGAAGAATACCATAATTACAGCACCAATCACAACTTGTGGGATACTGATGGTGATGGACTTTCAGACGGGGATGAAGTCTTGAATTGGGGTAGTGACCCACTGACTTTTGACAATGACAGTGATGCTGATGGATGGTATTGGTTCGCTGACTGTGATGACACAAATGCCTCACTCTTCCCTGGTAACCCTGAACTCTTAGACGGTCTTGACAACGATTGTGATGATGCTATTGACGAAGATTTCTACGGGCTGGACAGCGATGGAGATGGGTTGTTTGACTTGGATGAGTACAACTTGATCGGCACAGACCCATACCACAACGACACCGACCGCGATGGGATAATGGATGGTGATGAACTTCTAGTGACTCACACTGACCCATTGTGGCCAGACTTGGATGAAGATGGAGATGGATTCCGCTGGTTTGACGACTGTGATGACAACAACTCGGAACTCTCACCCAATGCAAATGAAACCTGGAACTGGGTTGACGACAATTGCGATAATGACATTGACGAAGGTATCAATCGCTCTGCTCATGTCCAATTATATGTCCAGCCATCCTCACTCAATAACTCCAGTTCACACTTGAATAGCTCTTATCAGAAGTTTACGATGCTGGTATCATTCACAGACGTCCCGTTCACTGTTTCTGACCTGTTGAACAACTCAGACATCAAATGGGAACTAACTTGGCCTGATGGTTCGCATACATCCATAGTTGGTGAATACATCATTGATTCAGGAAATGAGGGGCTGGCATATAGCACCGATTTAATTGACTGTTCAGAACCACTCGGATACTCATCTGTTGAGCAGGTGCTTTGTCCAAGACACAACGAGTCAGTTGGCCCTTGGTTCGTAACCTTCACTCTGACTGACGGAGATGATGTGGTTGAACTTAGTTCGTCGTTGTTCTTCGATGTTTGGAATCCCCCCGCTGAAGACAACATCGATGATGGAAATAATGGTGACGATAATAATGGAGATCACACAAACAATAACACTGGTGAACTTGGTTTAGGCGGGCCAGCAATTTCTAATGAAATTGTTATTGGGTTAGCAGTTTTACTTGTTATTCTCATAATATTCACGATGGTTGCTCGTAAGAGACCACCACAAAAGCGACCACTACAGCCGGATTTGCCCAAAATATATCGGTAATTAATCCTCAAAATATTGAGGTACCGAACAAGATAGAGAAAGCGGCGCCACCAAGTACAACAACTACTGCGATTCCAACAAGAACCCAACTTACAACATCAGTTAACTGCTTAGCGTGCTCGTGTTCAGCAGGAGTGACATCTAATCGGCGGTCACCTTTAGCAGATCTAGTTGCCTTAGCGATTTCTTCCGTTGTTTTGGCTGAATCTGATTTTTTCCGGAGGCTTTCCAATGAATCCCCTTCAATTATATCAGCTAACTTACTTTCAACCTGAGATTCCAAAATTGAATCCTCTCCAGGAGTCCACCCAACCTCTTCCATGTTCTCCCCTCACATTACCGAAATACATGGTCCTATTCAAAACATACTACAATAATTTTCGATTTTGACTTGTAAAATTAATGGCAACATTCAGAATTCTTCTTCAGAATCCTCTTCTTCTGCTAAACTCGGAACCAATCTATCACTGTCTTGTAACCAATCTTTTTGCCATTCTGAGTCTACGTCTCCACCTTGCCATTCACCCTTAATCGAGATCTCATCAACTTCGTATTCCTCGCGCCAAGGAGGGTCAGCAACGCTTCCACTAACTATCAGGCGATTTTTATCATCAAGTTGGCTTTTTACTAATCTCACACCTCTAGAAATCGGCAGTAAATGACCAACTGGTGTCCCAGCAGTTACGAATGGGTTAGTTGCAGAACAAATCAAAAGTCCGCGCTCGGGGGACAAAATATCAGCACTAATACCCGGTTTATGTGGGTCAACTATTCTCCCAATAATGTCACCTTTCTCAACAAAAGTGCCAGATTGTACAAACATGTCAACAAGACCGCCTTCCTCAGAACGAATCCATGTTGAGCCCGAAGCGAGTAAACGGAAACGTGGGCGATTTGGGTAACCTGGAATTACCTTCAGTGAGCGTAGTACATTGAGTACCCCGTACACTGCCACCTTTACTGCTTCGTGGTCAGTCAAATTAGCGCCACCACCTTCGTAAGTGATAGCCCCAATCCCTTCTTCGGTGGCATTTCTCCTAAGTGTACCTCTGGGACCTTTTGAATCAAGGACCACTTCAACACCGAATGCTCTAGCAACCCTATTACTCTCAGAATGAGCAAGATTTGCTCTTACTTGGGGTAAATTTGTCCTACCTCTTGCGGCTGAATGAAGATCAATTAAGTAATCAGTTGAGATGATGAGACTTTCCCAAATTTTGTCAGCAACTCGGCTAGTAGTATTGCCCTCAACAGTACCTGGGAATTGACGATTAAGGTCTCGCCCATCAGGGAAATATCGGTTATGTCTCCTAAATCCAGGAGGATTTAGAACAGGGACAATACGAATTGTGCCGGCCATTGCTGCTGGATCTAAGGCACGACCTGGTCCTGTCATAGATTCTTGACACAACATGCTACAAGCAAGTGGCCCAACTAATTCATCTCCATGAATAGCGCCTGTAACTGTTACTACTGGCCCTGGACGAGCACCATGGATGACTGTGATTGGAGTATCCCAACTCTCACCAAGATTTACATCAAGAAGTGGCATTGAAATTCTGCGAATTGTATTGGGTTTTACTCTCTTATTTGCGATACGATGTTGTTTCGCCCCTTTAGCGCGGTCCCAATCTTGGCGTTTTCTTCTCTTTGCCTTGGATAGTGACTTTTCAATAGTAGCACGGCGCTCTTTTGGGATTTGATTACTAACTTTGAGTGCGGACTTATGCTTCTTAGTCGCTCTTGTCTTTGGCTTAGCCTTAGTAGTGCTCTTCTTTTTACCGCCAGTTGTGGTTTTCTTTGTTGATTTAGCCTTGGGCTTTGATTTAGTCTTGGCATTACTCTTGGATTTTTTTGAGGTTGTTTTTGCTTTTGGTGTTGATTTTTTGGCCTTAGTTGCCTTATTGGTCACCTTCTTAGTGACATCAACATCAATAGAATCAGAGTCATCTTTTGTAGGCACGAAAACTCACCTATCCAAGCCGTAGCGACTCTGCTAACTGATGCTGATGGTGATTAAACAAAAAGCCGCCGATAAAAATCTCATCAATATCGTGTATTTACCACCCCTGCACAGGGGCAAAAAAGATGGGTGGCCCGCTTAGCGGCTAGGTGATGGCTGACGAAGAGATAGGCGTTCAGAGAGAATTTGCACCCTCATCAATCTGTTTTGGCTGTGGGCCTGCAAATCAACAAGGATTGAAGATAAATTCAACTAGAACTGAGGATGGATTAGAATTGTGGTTCACCACTTCAGATGAACATCAAGCATTCCCAGGGATGGTAAATGGTGGAATTATTGGAACTTTACTTGATTGCCATGGGAATTGGACTGCGGCAATAGCATTAATGGACGCTAATGAGGATAGTGAACCACCTTGTACAGTGACAGCATCTTATTCTGTTCAACTTCGGCGTCCTACACCTGCAAATGTACCACTACATGTAACCGCAAGAGTAAGTGAACTCTTAGGAGACCGAGCAAATGTTGAGATGGAATTACACGCCGAAGGAAAACTCTGTGCAAAAGGTAAGGGTTTGTTTGTCGCCGTTAGTGAAGGGCATCCTGCTTTCCACCGATGGAGTTGAATTATTTTGGTAGATACATCACTTGAATTTTTGCGCTTTCGAGTGATGGGGATAATGTCCACAATGGAATCCCTGAATGAAAAAAATCTGCAGCCCTTGGCAAATGTTCCTTTGGGCAGATTACGTCGAAATGCAACAAGGCTCCATGGCGTTTGCCGATTCAACAAAGGTGTTGACAAACGCGATGTAAATCTTTGCCCAACTGATGTTAGAGAGGTAGCACTACACCCTGAATCACTCAAGGCTGAGTGGTTGGAATATGCTGAATTTCTAATGTTTCATGAGTTTCTTCACGCTCTTGGTCACGGCGGGCATGACAAACAATTCAGGTATCTAGAGGCTCAATGGCCAAACAAAGATGCAAAACAAATGGGTATTGATTTTGCAGTCTACTTGCGAAAGCGTAATGCAAAATTTGCTTGGAAATGCCCTACTTGTGATTGGCAAACTGAACGCCCAGTACGCTCTGCGGGTCGCTACCTTTGTCGTAGTTGTAAGGTGAAATTAATTGATTGTGCTTTGACAGCAAATTAATACTGATTTTACAAACGATTTAGAACATTGTTCATTACTACGAGGATACTCCATTCTGTTTGATGATGAATCCTGCTTACGCAAAGAGCGGCTTTGCGACCAGTATTCTACTAGTTCTAATTCTCAGTTTTCTGTCTCCAACTACAACTGCAGAACTCTCACAATCAACCACTACTCTCAACCTAGCTTGCTTGTCGGATTCAAGTTGCCTGCTTGATAACGCTGAAATCGGGGTTGATGTGATGTCTCGGCAAGAGGAATCCGCATCCCCCTTATCTCCAAAAACTGTGAAAATTGAATTTATCATGAGCCCAGAGCAAAATCAACTCGCATTATTACCAACTATGATAGATGAATTAGTGATTGATTTTCGTATACGCGAGGATACTGCAGGAGTGAGTGCCCCTGACCTAGTGGTTGAATTCTGGGCTGGCCCAAGTAGCAATAGTTGGACACTGTCGGGGGGTAGTCCAACTTCACCAAAAGTCGGCACCTATCAGTTAGAAGATGCTGAACTAGATCTTTCTCGCGGTCGATTAGTACGACCAAATGATGGGGTTGGACTTTCAATATCATTTGAAATTACAGAACCTGTAACTTGGGAATTATACCTTAGAGGTGAGTCTAGAATTATCATCCCCGTAGAGTGGAGCGTAGACATTACTTCAGCAAACGTCGATGAACCCAGTAGTGCGAGTAATCCGGTTATTGTTGAAGATGTGGAAACACTATCAAAAGGTGCACTTCTAGATGCCGACCAAGATTGTTTTAGATTCCAACTACCAGACCATCTAAGAGCGCTGACAATGGTCATCCATTGGACCTCGGTACCACTTGAGATTGAGCAACCTCACATCCCACCTGAGTTAATTCGAGAAGGCGGGAAAACACCACGTAATCCGGCAGTAAAAACTACTTTTGAAGCAGGTCAACAAATTACCGAAATTTTCTATGAGGAACCCCCCGAAGGGAGTTATTTGGCTTGCTGGTCTGGTGAAAATAACCACTTTCAAGAATATTCATGGTTCGGAAGATTATCTCATGAAGGGTTGGGGAGTGCGTCACCTACACAGTTCTCTGGAGATGCAAATTGGCTTGCGGGTGAGGCTTGGGTTGGGGATGTAGAACACACCTCACAAAGTATTGCCCCACATGGATTGACATTGTCAATTGGTTTAATTGGAACGATTGCCGGATTATTGGGGTATACAATCCCTAGCAATAACCCATGGTCGAAACGTTATGTTCTTCCTGCAGCACTATTTTTGTTGATTATTGGTGGAGTTGCTTCACCACTTTTCGGAATGACTGGGGAGGCACCGCTTGCTGGTGAATTGACTCTTGATGAGGTGTTGGATAATCGTATGGCAACAGTTGATGATGCTGGTCAATCCGAATCAAATGCCAATGCTGCAGCAGGTTTCTTTGGACTAGAATCAGGTGAAATTCTGTCACTTAGAATGCATATCACAGGAGTTCATCCAACTGGTGATGGCAGATGGCAAATCCACACCGAAGAAATGGAAAATATCAGACTTGATAGCTATGTGTTTGGTTGGGTCAGTGATCATCCAATGGGTGCGACTGATGAGGTGAAATTCATATTGCAAGCAGGCCATGCCCTTACACTTGATTTACTGATGTTGGAGGCATTACTCGTAGTAGATGAGAAACCTGCTGGCGAATTAGTACACATTGAATGGCAAATGACATCATCTCAACCTGCAGGTTCAGCAACTGAACCAATTTGGTCAACTCGTCCTGACTCAATTTCTTCGTCAGAATGGACAACCATCCAAGAGGAACTTTATCCTAAATTATTGACGATTTCATATTGTGACTGCGGAATCGATGGTATGGAAATAAGTTGGAGATCAAGCGATAACTTTGATTCCAATAGCATTCCACAAGTTGAAGGAATTACAGTTGCGACCGGATTGGTTTCCAATGAAAATGTATGGCTTACTTGTGGTATCAGTTTACTACTATTTGCGGGTGGAATCGAATATTACAGGGTGAAAGCGGCTGAAAAACTTGCCAAAGAATATCTTTGAAATCGCTCAACTAAACCGCCATTAGAAAGGAAACGCTGTTTCTTTAGATTCAATCAAAAGAGCCTAGGATTTCATCCAGCATTTTCTTCTCTTCATCATCAATGATGCCATCTTCAAGTGCTTCGATAATTTTTACACGCTCTTCTTCACTCAGGTTTGCTGCTTCCATCGCACCTTCAATCAATGCAAGTTCTGCAGTTGTAACTTTGCCATCATCAACCGCCGCATTGATTGCCGCTCGTGTAGCAATCCTTGCAGCTTGTCTAGGCGGTATTTCCAAAGCAGACGACAGTAGGGTCAATTCATCGTGCTCATCCTGTGTAAGAACGCCATCCTCGTAGGCTCGATGGTAAGCCTCAAGCAGAAACTTCCCATACTGATCAGGATGCAAAAGGACATCTCTGATTAACCCATAATCAACCACTCTCTTTGAAACGGGTTGTGAGAGGCCAAGTGAGAGGCGTATTTCCTTCACTGCCATGTCTTTCAAACCGTGCCCAACCCATGCTAGACCTAGTGCGATAACCCCTGAACCAAGCCACTGCATAGTTGCTGGTGAGAAAAGTGATCCCGGGTGCATCAGTTGATTAAGCCCGATTACGATTAACAAAGAACCCCAAAACATCTCTAGCCAGTCGTTGATATCTCTCTCATCAGCGAGGTCATCTAGTGTCGGCCCGTCCTCTGTCATCGTTTTGACACGATGCACAGTAGCCCTTCAAACTATCCACATAATCAACCGGAATTTAGGCTGAAGGAAAGGAATCGCTTGTTGTCAACAAACGAATTACTTGCGAGTTTGTTTAGAGGTTTATACTTCGTATAATTTTTCATTAATTTGATAAATATTTGATGAGGACTGTGAATTTCCATCGCTATCCTCTTGAACCTTGGTTTGCAGACTTGCTTGCATGGCGAAGGAAACGAGTGGTTCTCCCTCTCAATTCGGCTTGCCTAAAAAGATGGTTGAGTTCCTCTCAGACACCTGGGGAATTACCTGTTTCCACCCACCTCAAATAGAAGCTTTACCAACAGTACTAGCCGGTGAAAATCTGCTGTTAGCAGCGCCAACTGCAAGTGGGAAAACACTAGTAGCGCAGTTGGCAATTTTCAAAAAACTGGTTGAAATTGAACCGGGTAGTAGAGCCATTTACATCGTTCCATTGAAGGCTTTAGCAAGTGAAAAAGTAACTGAAATGGAAGAACTTGCGGGACCACTCAACCTAACAGTTGGTATTGGAATAGGGGATAGAAGTTCTGAAAATCGCAAGATTGATGATGCCGACATCATTGTTTGTACATCTGAAAAATTTGATTCGCTACTTCGTAATCGCAATAATTTTCTTGACAAAGTAAGCATAGTGATAGCAGATGAAATCCACCTTGTAAATGATGCAGGAAGAGGCCCTACATTAGAAATCAATCTAGCACGAATAATGCATGAGAAGCCTGATGCACAAATTGTTGCATTATCAGCCACTGTTGGTAATTCTCAAGATGTGGCTGATTGGTTGAAGGCAAAACTTGTTGTTTCAAATTGGCGTCCTGTGCCACTCCGTTACGCTACTTTAGCGGATTTACAAGTTGAAGTGCGAAAAGAAATCTGTGGTCATGCAGAAGATGTTCCTCTTCCACCACCAAAATTTCTTGAAGGCCCAAAATCAAACCAAGTTTGGGCTGTACTCTGTGACACCATCAAGGATGATGGTCAACTACTATGCTTCGTTTCAACAAGAAAATCGGCTCAATCTGTAGCCAAAGATTTAGCGAAAAGAATGAAGGCTAAGGCTACAAAAAATAACGATGAAAAATCCCTGAAAGTATGGAAAAATCTTGCAGATAAATCAAGATCAGGTACAGAAGGTTCCCAAACTGGCGACATACTGGCAGATTGCCTAGCAGGGGGAGTTGCCTTTCATCACGCAGGTCTGACATCAAAGCAAAGAAAAATGATCGAACAATCTTTCAAACGTGGTGACCTAGTTTGTATTAGTGCAACACCTACCTTAGCTGCAGGTGTAAATCTACCAGCACGCCGAGTTCTAATCCGTGACCTCCGCCGTTGGGATGGCAATGGCAGTCAACTACTTTCAACAATGGAAGTTCAACAGATGATGGGACGAGCCGGCAGACCTCAGTTTGATGATTATGGAGAAGCGTGGATTCGCTGTAAGAGTGTTCTTGAGGCTGATGTGATGTCAGAACTATACTTTGAATCTGAGCCAGAAGATATTGTCTCAAAACTACACTTAGAATCTCCAATGAGAATGCATGTTCTCTCTGCTATTGCAACCGGTGGAAAATACAATCGATTAGCACTTGGCGAATTCTTTAGCCATACTTTCTTGGCTACTGATGTACCATCTGAAAGTCTCGCTGACAACATTGACGGGATTGTTGATTGGCTGTGTGACCATGGCATGGTTGAAAGAATGGGATTAGATGAAAAGTTGGCTGCAACTATTGAATCCAATCGCCAGCAAAAAAATAGGGATGAGGCAGATGAACTAGACCAAACTGAGATTGAAGAGGATTGGGATGATACTCTACCACCTTGGGCTAGTGCTGCCTCAGCAACTACTGGAGTGACAATTGATGACAGCCCAGAAAAAGAGCCACGTCCTAAGAGGAAAGGGCCCGCAGTAATGGGTTTCCAGTCTGCATCAAACATCGTCAGAAGTAATCGATTTGAGCCAGTTTTACCGGAACAAGAGGCTATGACATACAGAGCCACCCCTTTTGGAGAAAGAGTTGCGCGACTCTACCTTGACCCGCTTTCAGGTCATGTCCTACAAGCTGGATTGAGAAAAGCATGTGAAATAATTGCAGGTCTTGATGATGAGTTGACACTTTCACCTTACAGCCTACTTCATCTGATATCTACGGTGCCAGATTTCATGGTGCTTTGGCCACGTGTTTCCGAGGGAGAGCGATTACAACAACGATTACTATCTGGAGAATCTCACGAATTAGTCAGCCGTGATTTACTAATGCAAACCAAATTGGATTTAGACCCACTTGTCTATGTCAAGTGTGCTGCGGCGATGGAAGCATGGATTGAAGAAATTAGTAATCGAGATATTGAAATGAAATTTGGAGTTGCTCCAGGTGATTTACGTCTAAGAATAGAATTAGCCGATTGGCTTCTTTATGCTGGCCGGGAAATCACTAGATATGATGAGGGTGATGACGAATTACTTGAACAACCAAGAAAACAATTAATCAGACTTTTAGACGAATTACGATTACGGATTTCAAACGGATGTAAACCTGATTTACTTGAATTAGTGGCAATTCGTGGTGTCGGCAGAATTAGAGCACGTAGGTTTGCAAAGATGGGTGTAAGAACAATAGAAGATGTACTTGAGTTGACAGAAAAAGATAGGCAGAGTTTAGCAGACCAACGTGGATGGAGTCTCCAATTAGTAGATGGAATCATTGAACAGGCTGCTAACGTTAGAGGCGCTACTCGCCGCAGATGATATGATGGATAGCCAACAGCGGTGTCTTGATGGAAGAGACGACCCCGCCTTGGTTCACCGCTTGGTCAATCAAATTTGCAGAACCAGTTTCTGATCCAAGACTCGTTGCCGCGATGCTATTGCAGAAACGGAAAGATGAACGCTGGTTGTTATTAGGACATCCAGCACCTGTATCTGAAAGACACTTGTGGAGTGTATGGCTTGCACTCAGAGAAAGAGTGCTAGAAGAAAAAATGGTTAGTGTTTCCTTAGATGGTGAATTTATTCGATTACTTGCTGGGACTCATCAAATGAGCGTAGCGTTCAAGCGTGCTGGAATTCAAAATGGGGATGAAAAAGCCTGGTTGGTTCGATTACCAGAATGGCATGATAAGAATGAAGAAATCCTACTTAATTTGGATAATGGGACACATGATTCAGACGCTTATGAATTGATGAGTTGGTTAGAAGCTGAATATAATCCTGAACGCCCAGCGCCTTCTGAAGATACAATAAATCGGCTCCAGATAGAGTCTGATTTGAAAAATTCAGAGAAAACTATTGAAGAAATGTTAATGATGCAACTTT
>JAQXFA010000097.1 GCA_029250565.1 Candidatus Thalassarchaeaceae archaeon | reverse complement strand
CCATCACCATCTGAGTTGAAAGGTGAATTACCCCCCCCGCCTACTCCGATGGAATTAGGAACTCTACCGCCCCCCCCTGGGATTGATGCTACTTGTGAATGTGGGGCAAATTTCAGAATCAAAAGTGTTGAATTGAAGCATGTAAAATGTCCTGTATGCTCGGAGCGAATAAATCTGTGAGGTTTTTATTATGTGTGGAATTTTTGGATATATTGGAAACCAGCAAGCGACTAACCTACTGATAAATGGGCTACGTCGACTTGAATACCGAGGCTACGACTCATCAGGGATTGCAATTCTCAATTCTAAAATATCCCACTCAAAATGTGTTGGCAGAGTTGCAAATCTAGAGGAGATATTACCCAAGAACATGGATGGGAATTGCGGTATTGCACATACTCGTTGGGCAACTCACGGTGGAGTAACAAAGGAAAATGCACACCCTCATCTTTCAGAGGATGGAACCGTCGCTATCATCCACAATGGAATTATTGAAAATTCACGGGCTTTGAGAAATTGGTTAATTGCCGAAGGAGTAACACTTCGGTCCGAAACAGATTCTGAGGTATTAGCTCACTTGATTCACAGAGCCCGTAGTGATGGGCTGAGTCCTCTTGATTCGGTACGTAGGGCTTTGAAGCAAACACGTGGTACTTGGGGATTGTGTGCCTTGTTTGAAGATGAACAGATGATAGTCTGTGCAAGAAACGGTTCCCCTCTAGTAGTAGGTGTAGGAGACGGTGAAACATTTGTCGCCAGTGATCCACACGCACTCACTCCTCACACTCAACGAGTAATTTTCCTAGAAGATGGCGATTTAGCAGTATTAACGGCAGGAGATATCCAAACTTCACGGCTTGATGGTGCTAGTACTGATGCAACAGTAACTACAATTGAACAAAGTTGGGGGGTTGCTGATATTGGTGATTTCCCTCACTTCATGCTAAAGGAGATTCACGAGCAACCAGAATCACTTCGCCAATGTATTTCGGGTCGAACCCTTCTCTCGGAAGGTAATGGGAAGTTAGGTGGTCTAAATTTATCAGCAAAAAAATTGTTACAGATACCACATATTCGTTTGATTGGTTGTGGCACTGCTTTACACGCTTGCCAAGTAGGTAGATTGGCGATTGAGGCGATGGCTAGAGTTCCGACTCAATCGCATGTTGCAAGCGAATTCCGATATAATGATCCGGTAATTAATCCTAAAGCACTTTATCTTGCAGAAAGTCAATCAGGAGAGACTGCTGACACACTTTCAGCAGTAAAAGAAATTCAACTAAAAGGTGGTACTGTGATGGGTGTCATCAATGTAGTAGGGTCATCAATTGCTCGTCAATGTGGCCGTGGAGTGTATATCCATTCTGGGCCAGAACAAGCAGTCGCATCTACCAAAGCATTCTCTAACATGGTTGCATCGTTAACAATTTTCAGTTTGCAAATTGGACGCGCTAGATCTCTGTCTAAACTAGAGGGTAAAAAGGTAGTAAGAGCGCTAAACGCAATTCCTAATCAGATTGAAAATTATTTAGAAAATAGTGGGCCGATTATGGAAGCAGTTCAGGCTGTTAAAGATGCACAGCATGTATTGTTCCTTGGACGAGGGGCATCTGCGCCAGTGGCTCGAGAAGGGGCCTTGAAATTGATGGAAGTCGCTTACATTCCTTGTCTAGCATATCCTGCTGGAGAAATGAAACACGGACCAATTGCTTTGCTTGAGGAGGGTAGCCCAGTTGTGGTAATTTGCCCTAATGACAAATTTAGAGCTAAGACCTTATCCAATGTTCAGGAATGCCGAGCAAGAGGGGCGAAGATAATTCTAATTCATGATGAAGGTGATGATGAAGCGGCCATGGAAGCAGATATTGCCATCTCCGTTCCGTCAACTCATAGCGTAATATCACCACTACTGACAGTAGTGCCACTGCAGTTGTTGGCATATCATACTGCAGTTGAACTTGGTCTAGATGTAGATAAGCCCCGCAATCTTGCGAAATCAGTAACCGTTGAGTGAATTGCAAATTCACGATGTTAGAACCTAGGTTCAGTTGACTGTAAATCGACTGTTACTAGAATCCCAGCGATAAGGCTGGTATCCAAGAATGTGGTCTGTATGTCTCATCTTGACAACGGCGACTTTTCTTGCTACAGTATCACCTGTTCGCTCCATTGTGAGATGAATTACACCATCTGATAGATAATCCTCAATTCCAAATTCACCATACTGATTCTTTGATTCACCCATCATTTCACAGATAATGATTCCAGTTAATCCCATTCTGCGGATTGCTTCAAAGAAGCGGAACACTTCATCACGGGGGCTTTCCATCTTTGTTAGTGTGAAGAATGCTCCAAGACTGTCAAAAACAACCACCTCAAAGCCGATACTATCGCGGTAGTTAGCCAATTGTTTGATGAGTTGTCCCATCCAATCTACGCTATCTGACATGCCTTGTGCATCTAATTGAACTCTAAGATCCGCTAGGTCAATGATTGCGATTCTGCTACGGACACGTGGGTCCTGGACATCCATTCCCATTCCTGCCATGTGGCTTCCCAAACTGTCTTTCCCTTGTTCTAATGTGACATAGATTCCAGAAGTTTTCCCTTCCATCACCGCGTTGTATAACATTGAGAATCCTAAACTAGATTTCATCGAACCTGATACTCCAGCAAGAAGTACGATATGCCCCTTCGGGATACCCCCCTGCATTTTATCATCAAGTCCCGATATGTATGTTGGAATCCGTTCTTGTATGCCGCTCACTCTTATTCCCCGCACCGGCCTACAATGGTCCGCATGATAAACGCGCTCCCCATCCCGTGTAATTGATGAGCCGTTGTAAATTGCACCTTGCGAGCGCTTCAAGCCGTCGATATGAGTGGCTAAAAACCCGTATTGATGCAGAATTCGTGGATTTTAGTGCAGCGGGATTGCGAAGTGAGGAGGAACTTCCGCAAAGTGGCTTGGATGTCAGAACCCAAGTACAGAAAATCTTGGCATCAAAAGTAGAAGCGGCCAAAATTGAAATGGCTATTCAAGAGATTGGGGAAATTGAGATTCCAGATTTTGTACTATTAGCTGATACCTTAGTTGAAGACCCAGATGATTTACAACAGTCATTAGGTCAACCAAGTGACCGTGCTTCAGCGGCAGGGATGTTAATGCGGCTAAGTGGGAGGAGGCACAATGTTTGGTCAGGTACCTCCCTCCTAATCAGGAAGGGAAACAGTTGGGAGGAGAAATCCTCTGTTGAACATGCAACAGTTGAAATCAACCACTTAACAGATAATCAATTTGGCGACTTGTTAGATTCAAAAAGTTGGCTTGGTAAAGCAGGTGCTTATGACCTAGCTGGGGAAATGGGGGACTATGCTAGTCTAATTCATGGTTCAGAAGAGTGTGTGCTTGGTTTTGCACCCTCAATCATTGAAGAATTGTTACAACTTTTATAATCATGAGAAACCAATTTTTTATTCATCATTCATGATTTCATCATCTGGCATTTTCAATTTGACAATGATGGCAGCCAATAATGCTATGATGGCAGATATGACACATGCTCCAACCATTCCTTCGATGAAAGATTCTCTCGCTGATGCAATTAACAGTGCACCATCGGTATTACCTGCTGCTAGCATTTGCTGACCAACTGTCATCGCAGCCGGAAATGATTCCTGAATAATTGAGGCCTTTGCAGACGCAGATGCTGGGATTACAATTGTTGATTGATAAATTTCGTTGAGTATGCTACCACCTATTGCTATTCCAAGAGCACCACCAACTTCACGGCTAGAATCATTTGTTGCACTCCCAACACCTGCTTTAGATTCAGGAATGGAATCCATTACTGCTGTTGTTGAGGGGGCCATTGTTAATCCAATACCTAACCCTAGGAGGAAGAATGTAGCAGCAATTTGTGCATAACTAGTGTCAATATTTACTTGAGTAAATAGGAACAATCCCAATGCTACAAGGGACAAACCAGTTGCTATGACATTTGGCCGTCCAAACTTAGCAACTAATCGATCGCTATTTGCTGCTGCTGGCATTAGGCCAATTGGTAATGGGAAGAAACGGATTGCTGCTGATAAAGGCGAATGACCTCGAACAAGTTGGAAGTGTAGCATTTGCATGAACATGAATGAGAACATCACAAAAAAGGCCATTGAAATAGCAATCAAACCAATTGAAAATCGCCTGTCTTTGAAAAATTCTAAGGGCAAAAGAGGGAATTCAGCTTTCTTTTGTGAGTACACAAACAAGAGTGTTGCAATGAGGGAAGTCGCAAAAGCGCCAAGCACTCGACCATCAGTCCAACCTAGGCTAGGCCCCTCAATAATTCCATACAGAAGTGACCCAAGGACAAGTACCGATAAAACCGCCCCAACACCATCAAGAGGTCTTTGTTGTTCATCTTTTGACCGAGGTACAATAATTGCACCCGCGACTAAGGCTATGAGAATAACTGGGACATTGATTAAGAATGCCATTTCCCAATCGTAATTTTCAACCGCCCAACCACCTACAAGCAGACCAATAGGGGCACCAATCCCTGCCATAGCAGCCCAAATACCGATGGCTTTTCCACGCTCTTTGGGTGGGAATACTACCAAGACCACAGACAATGTAGATGGCATTACTAGGGCCGCACCTAACCCCATAAACCCTCGCGCTAAGATGACATCTGTGGATGAATCAGCAAAAAATGCTGTCCACGCAGATGCTGTTCCAACAATCAGCAATCCAATTTGTAAGGCACCCTTTCGGCCAAATCGGTCTCCTAATGCACCCATCACAAGAAGGGTTCCACCAAATACAAGTGCATATGCATCCATAATCCACTGTAATTCAGAATTATCTGCACCAAGGCTAGTAGATAGATTTGGGAGTGCTACATTTAGTGTAACATTGTTCAACATCACAATGACAAGGCTCAAACTCATTACACCTAGAATTAACCACCTATTGTCAGGGTACTGGGGTTCTTCATCATCCATGAATCGCCCTAGTAAGTAAGGTATTTTATGTTGTTACTTTCACCTTATTGTTCGGTTACTCAGATTCATTTGGGAAATATGCATCATCTTGCTCATCACCACTTTCCATATTGGTGTAATACATTGGGATTCTATGCCAATTATCATGATTAAAAATTGCATCTCTAACAAGCCAAATGAAGAAATCAGATGCAGCAACGAATAAAGAAACAACAGCTATTGTAGCAACAATTTCAGGATTAAATATACTGATATGTCCACCTGCATTCAATGCTAAATAAATTATACCAACCATCAGAATAAACATCATGATAACACTAACCCATCTATTTTTTCTATCTTCAATTTCGATGTATTTATGGTCTTCATGTAAATACACTGACGAGCCCCATACTGCTTGCACCACTATACCGAAAATTAGCATGAATCGAGTATAGAACATACCTATTGCTTCCTCAATATAAATCGCTTCATAAATTCCAATTGCTGCGGTTGCAAGCAGCCAAGAGTGAGCAGAAAGAATTTGAGCACTGTATTGTTTCCCTGATAACACATTTTTCCATATTTGATCTGGGCGAGAAACAAAGAAAACCCATAAAATCGGGGCTGAGATACTTGCTTTCACATAACTATTACTAATATCCCCGCTTTGATGTAAAAATTCAAGGATAATGTGAATAATAACTAGAAAAACAAACACGGTAAAAGCCCGACCACTTACCTTTGAATCCATTAATTCCCAACCTAAACGATCTTGGAAATGGGATAGAATAAGAGCAAAAGTTACCATTAACCAAAACCCATCTAGTATTACTGTCCAAAACAAAATGTAAAACCAATCATTGTATACTAATATCCAAGATAGAATAGTGATTACTCCCACTACTGGTAAGGCAAGCATTGAGCCAATTGCCCACATACCTACTTTCCTATTATCTTCTGTTGCCCGGGATTTATACAAGCTCCAGGAAATTGGTCCTAACAAAATTACTTGCATTCCCAAAAGTGTAGCTCCCATTTGTGCTAAACTTTCTAGACTTTCAATTTGCGAGGTTAAGATTCCAACCATAATGAGAATTTGTCCTCCTATATTCAACGTTGCAATCGTTGAAATTAGAGAAGGGTCAAATGGCGCTGATTTGTAATCAAGTGGAAATCTATCAAACCCAATACCAATTATCAGGGCCATGACCCATCCTAGTACCGGTAGGGTGCCAATTGCTAAAATTAGAATATTTGATTGAAGTACAGGTGCTTCATTAACCCAAGTAGTATCACTGGCAAATGTCCAATACAATCCGATTGCAAAAAATATTTGAGTCACCGCGGATACAATGAATAAATCGATGTATGAGCCGGCCGCCCAATTGTAAGAATCCTTCGAGGTACTCTTCATACAAGATTTCTAAGGTATATTCAGCATATAATTAGATGTTAAGAACTAAAAATCAAATTTTAGTGCTTTTTACCGCTTGTATCACTTTAGAAACGACAGACAGGTCTACTTTTTTTGATACATCTTTTTCTTCCTTGAGAAAAGTTCCAACAATTGCACCATCTGCATGCCGCAGATATTCCGTTAGGTTCTCAGAGTTTGTTCCCGATCCGACAAGTAAAGTTGCGTGAGGTGTGGCAATTCTAACCCGCGCTAGGTCTTCTGCAGAGGTTGGTTGACCAGTTCCACTTCCTGATACAATCAAGGCATCTGCTAGTCCGCGATTCCAGCAATCTTGTGCTTCTTGTTCAAGCATCCATTCTGAATCTAGAGGTGTCGCATGCTTGACCCCTACATCTGCGAAGATAGCGATAGGATGGGTGGAATCAGGACCGTGTCCAAGTTGTTCCCGCAGCCGCAAAGTATCAGCAGCTTTCCCTTCAATCAGCCCTTGGTCAGTCATCATGCCACCAACATGAATGTTTACTCGGATGAAATTAGCCCCACTCGCAGCGGCAATAGAAAGTGCAGCAGCGGCATCGTTTCTGAGAACATTAACTCCAACAGGGATTGCTTCTGGACGTGCCACTTCATCAACAATTTTGCTTACAATTCGACTCATTACAGCAATTGTAACTGGCTCTACTTCACTTCCGTGAAATGGAGCATCACCAAAATTCTCTATCATTATTGCATGACATCCACCAGCAACCAATATCCTTGCATCATTGATTGCAAATTGTTCAACACCATTTAGGTCACCTGCAAAACGAGGTGAACCAGGAAGAGGCTGTAGGTGTACCATTCCAATTATGGCACGATCGGGAAGTAGATTGATTCTTGTCGTATTAATCACCAAAGTTGTTTATCTAATTATCATCACTCTGCTTGAATCCATTCCCAACAACGCAACATCCCTTCTGAAATGTCAACTGTAGATGTCCATCCAAGCGCCTCTTGAGCTGCTGAAATATCTGGTATTCGGCGAGTAGAATCGCCAGGGTGGCCTTCAGTCATCACGATTTCAACATCGGCACCTGTGACTTCACGGGCTAATTCAGCAATTCGGTGAATTGAAACTTCATCAGTTGAACCAATATTGAAAGAGGCTCCTTGTAGGTTTGAGCCATCTATCCCCTCATCTAATTCGCCAAGTGAAATGATTCCGTCAATCAAGTCATTATACCATGTGAAACAGCGAGTTTGTGAGCCATCTCCATGAAGTGTGATGTTTTCTCCTCTTTGGCATTGGTGAAGGAAAATTGCCGTCACTTGTCCGTGTTCATTACCCACTAATCGCGGACCATAACCATTGAATGGCCTGATGATTCTTCCATCTAATCCTCTTTCTTTTACAGCATATTGAACAATAATTTCCCCGAGATATTTGCTGGCTCCATATGAATGTCTGAAGTGATCATGAGGGCTAGGGAAAATCGCATCAAGGTTTTCTCCCAATGGCATTTCATCTTGTAATCCAAATGCCTCAGGACTACTTGTGAAAACAAGTCGTGCACCTCTGTCAAAGGCAAATTTGACCACAGTTTCAGTTGTTTTGATGTTAACATCAATTACTAAATCAGGTCGTTCATGGAAGTAACGCGTTCCGTTTATTGCAGCGAGGTGGAAAATGATATCAACCCCATTCATTTTTTCTTCAGCCTTCTCAAGTTTCTCAACATCTGCGCAATCACCAAGTACGAAAGTAAAGTCTGGCATAGCCTTGAAATCTACCATGTTTGCTTTACGCCCACGAAACAAATCATCCACTACTGCAACAGTGTGCCCACGGGTTAACAATGCTTCAGCAAGATGACTTCCAAGGAAGCCACCTCCACCAGTCACAAGGCAGCGCATAGAGGGCGGAGAGGGGGGTAGCGTATTGCATTATGCGACCACAAGTTGATGAATCACAAGCTCGGGTGCGGTTTCAATGGGGAGAGAGATTGGCGCTTGTCCGATTTGCGACGAAGAAAAACCATTGGAGGTTTGGAACCGCCCTCTTCCATACGGAGAACAAATGTTGACCCGAGCTTGCTCAGAGTGCTACATTCAATATTTATGGCCTGTAAAAGATATTTCAGAAGATTAAATATCTCAGGATATACAGTATGGGCAAGATTGCCCAATCACATAATCATCGGATTGTTGTTCATGAGAGAGAAGTGGTTCGCGACAAGTGAAGCACATTACGGTTCCAGTTTCTTCTAAATCAGGATTGACTCCAACCCGTTTGTCAAATACAAAACACTCTCCGTCCCAGTGAGCGCCTCCACATTCTTCGAAGTAGCCCAATATCCCCCCTTCAAGTTGGTAAACTTCACTAAAACCGTCGTCAAGAAGGGCCACAGATGCTTTCTCACATCGCACCCCTCCGGTACAATACATTACTACTGGTGTGCCTTTTAATTCATCAGAAAGTTGCTTAATAGCATTAGGGAATTGGCGAAATGATTTGATGTTTAGATCAACAGCATTTTGGAATTTACCAGTTCGCATTTCATAGTCATTTCTTGTGTCAAGAACGATAACCTCTTTTCCTTCATCAAGCCACGATTTGAACTCTTTTGGCTTAATTGAGGGGCTGGTGAATTCACCTGGTTTCACGTCATCATTACCCATTGATATAATCTCTTTTTTGAGTCTGACAAGCATTCTATTGAATGGTTGGTGGTCAGAATAACTGATTTTTAGTTTGATTCCTTTGAAGCGTTCATCCTCATTGATATGGGATACGAAACAGTCAACTGATTCCGGAGTCCCAGCGAGAAAGAAGTTAATTCCTTCTTCACTGAGTAGAATAGTACCTTTTAATTCAAGGTCAACACAGAAATCTCGAAGTGGCCAGCGCATCTCCTCACGGTTGTTTATTGGAACGAATCGATAGCCAGCAATGTTGACAAATTGTTCCTTCATCAACTACTGCGACAAGTGTGTGACATTTCAGCCTAATGGGTGTGTTCAGTTATTTATTCTCAATGAGCATGTCCAATATCCAGTGTATTTGCAATCAGCAGCAAAACAACAAGGATTGCCACACCAATTAGTACGTGCACCATCGCTTTCTTTCCTGTTTCCGGGTTATGAATATCTGGGAGTGTATCAACTGTTGCCACATACAGGAATGTTCCCGCTGAGAATAGCATTGCTAGCCCAATAATGTGCGTTTCAAGTTCTGCAAGGGCTAGACCAGCGATGATAATCATCACAGGTGTGGCCAACGAAAAGATGACAACATCCCTAACGGAATCTTTTCTCTCTTTTCTTTCATGCGTAGAAAAGACACCCAAACTGAATGCTGCTGGTCCCTTGTGAATTAAGACAGCAAGCAATACGGTGATAGTTAATGCAAAATCTCCTGTTGCCGTAGCCGCACCAATGGCGATTCCATCCGTGGCTGCATGCAATGTGAGGCCGAACACTAGCAACCCGCCTGCAGTTGCGTGGTGCACATGACTATGCCCGTGGCCATGTTCATGGTCGTGATGTTCTTCATGAATGGCGTGCCCAATTCCTGACCCTTCTAGAATAAACATAAGGAGGAATCCAGCAATGATTGCAGCTCCCATCAGGATTCCACTTGCGTGATCGTCATGAGATTCTTCTTCATGCGAGTGGGCTGAAATTAATTCTTCAATTTCTTCAATTCCTGTTGTGGCATTGATGTCACCATCTTCAACTTCTTCAATCACGGCTCCGATAGAATCTGACAAACTGGCTCCTGAATCATGCCCATCATGATCTTCTTCTTCACCTTCATGTCCATCCTCTTCTCCATGCCCACCAATCAATCCTTCAATTTCTTCAATACCTGTTGTGGCATTGATGTCTCCATGATCAACTTCGAGAATGACCAACGCCACATATCCTGCTAATGCATCATCTGTACCATGTTCATCGGTCATGGCTAATTCGTAGCCTTCAGGGATTACGACTAGCATCGCCGAGGCAATAATAATTCCAGCAGCAATTCCAGTCAGTTGCTTCAATCGTTTTTCATCATCTTTAATCCCAGAAAAAATTGGTACTAAACCGCATACTAGTCCGATAATTAATGTCACTGCTGCAAATACAATTAGACTATCTTCCATGCCGCGCCGTTTGTTATTACATATTTAACAAATGTTATTAATTCGTATCCAGTGTCACGTCTATGAGCAGAGTATTCTCATTTAGTACTGACAAAGAATTCGCAGAAGAATTAGATCGGCTCATCTTTGAATCAGGATATAAAAATCGGAGTATGTTTCTTAGAGATGCAGCTATTTATTTTTCTGAAACCACACTTCGTGGTGACTTGAGTACCATGGATAAGGATGAGGAAATAGAGGGTACAATGGTCATCTACTACCAGCATGGGGTGGAAAACAAATTGATGGAATTGAGGCACACGCATTCAATCACCGTCAATTCATATCACCATAATTGTCTCACAGAGAGTCACACTTGTGTTGATACGATGCAACTGAATGGGAAGGCTGGAATGATTAGGACGATTGTAGATTCTTTGAAAAACACACAAGATATTGACCGAGTTGAATTTATTGTTGCTCCCATGCGAACAACTGGATGCTGTTGAATCCCCTTTTGTGCTCCAATAATGTGTGTCAATCACATGTACAAATTAGAGGGGCGGTGCCGCCCTTATAAACGTGGGAAAGAAACCTCACTCGCCTTTATCCCAAGCAACAATTTTTTAGATATGAATAGATGGTCAAGTTGATGGTGTAAAACCATCCCCCTCATTACAATGGAGATTCCCGAGCCACTCGCCAAGATGCTTGCAGGCGAATCTGGGCCGACCAAGCAGAAGGCGGCTCGTTTGGTTGTTGATTTGGCAGCTAGTGCTGGCGCAGCCTCATTTGTTGAGTGCGCTCACGCACACGTGAGCGGTGTATCTGTAATCACTGGTGGCCATGGATTGCGGCGTTTCTTAGCAGATTTAGCCGGCGATGACCAAGGGGTTGTAGCGATTCCAACAACTTTGAATTCAGCCGGTTGTGATAGCAAAAAATTTGAGGAAATGGCGATTGAATACGAGGATTTTTTGCAACAACAATTTGAGATTGTAATGGCTTACGAAGGACTTGGCATAGAAGCCACCCTTTCTTGCACCCCCTATGACCAAGGACTTGAAATCGAAGGTATCGGCTCATGGGCCGAATCAAATGCAGTCTGTTTTTCTAATTCATATACGGGATTAGTTACCAATCGTGAATCTGGGTTGTCAGCATTAGCCACAGCCCTAACTGGGTGGGCACCTCGCTGGGGTTTGCATCTTGATGAAAATCGCATACCCAATATTTTGGTCAATGTTGAGGCAGAAATGTCCAATTTAGCAGACTGGAGTGTTTTGGGTGATTGGATTGGCAAGCAGGTTCAATCAGATTGGGATTTGCCATGGGGGCCGATGCCTTACATTACTGGTTTACCAACATGGGCTTCCTTTGAGATGAAGAAAGCACTAGCAGCCGCAGCAGCCAATTATGGATGTCCAATGTTATGGGCAGATGGCCACACAGTATCACCACCCAATGTTTCAAAATATCAAGGTGGATTGACTTTCACCGAATCAGATCTTGAATCTCGCTATCAAGAACTTGCACCAAACGGTGAAGTTGATTTGATTGTAATCGGGTGTCCACAAGCAAGTTTGGGAGAGATACGCAGCACTGCAGCAGCAGTTAGAACTCACATGGAATTAGGTAATAGAATTCCTAACAAACGATTGTGGGTTTTCACTAGCGGTACCAATCATGAGTTGGCTGAAGCCGATGGAACACTTGATCTGTTAGAAGAAGCAGGAGTCCTAATCCTCAAGGATACTTGTCCGGAAGTAACACCATATAATCGTAAATTGTACAATCACTTATTGACAAATTCACTGAAAGCAGAACACTATCTAACAAGCGGGCTAAATCGTATGCCTACTTCTGTTGCCAATATTGAGACCTGCGTTGCTTCAGCATTTGATCCACAACTTTTCACTGGTCCAAGACCAACCCTTGACTCTCGAGCGAAGGAACCTCACAGTTCAGCCAAAACCACACAGTCAGGAGAATGTGAATTGAGTGGAAAGAATCTACCAAGTCAAAGTAGTTGGAATGTATCTGGTAAAGCCCTTGTGACCGACATACCAATCACCTATCTTGGATATGTAAATCGTGATACAGGAGTCATTGAGGAGCCAGGACATCCGTTGGACGGGGTTGCATTAGAAGATACAATTCTGATTTATCCAAAGGGATCAGGGTCGACTGTTGCACCATTTGTTTTGATGGGCTTAATTTACACAGGAAAGGGTCCGAAAGCGATTGTTAATCGCGATGTTTGTCCACTAACTTTGCCAGCCGCATCGCTGCTAAATTTGCCATATTCCTACGGTTTTGATACAGACCCATGTATGGCTGTAAATAATGGTGATGAGGTAGAGATGTCACTTGAAAATGGAGAAGTAACCCTCAGAGTTATTTCTCGATGTGATTAGTACTAGCCATCACTTTTTGGCGGCTAGAGGTTGTCGCCATCCTTGACCAAATGCCCGATTAGAAACTCTAGGTGCTGGTGACATTTGCCAGCGCTTGTGTTCATTGGAGTGAAGTCGCTCAAGAATCCAATTAACAAGTGATTCATCAAATCCGCTTGCGATTAATGTTGAGCTAGAAGCACCTTCCTCAATGTGGGCATGTAAAATGGCATCAAGAGTCTCGTATGGAGGCAGAGTGTCCTCGTCGGTTTGGTCAGGTGCAAGTTCTGCTGATGGTGGTTTTGTCAGCGTGCTTTCGGTGATTGGAGGAGTTTGCCCGAACTGTACTGCTTCACTATTTAGGGCGCGTGCCACATCGTACACTTCTGATTTGTAGAGGTCGCCAATTGGCGCATATCCACCCACCATGTCACCGTATAGGGTGCAGTAACCCATTGCTAATTCCGATTTATTTCCTGTTGTAATAGCCATAGCGCCACGAGAGTTTGCTGCTGCCATTACCATCATCCCTCGTAGGCGTGACTGTATATTTTCACGAGCCACAGGGTTGCCATCCACCAATTCATCGTTGAGTTCAGCCTCTGCTGCTTGATGGAGAGCAGTAATTGAGTGGCTGTGCAACTCAATCCCAAGTGCCTCTGCTGTTGCTTTTGCATCTGCGATTGAATGGTCGCTTGAGTAACGTGATGGCATTGATAAACCGAGCACATTTTTTGCACCAACTGCTCTAACAGCAATAGCGGCACAGACTGATGAATCTAAGCCGCCGCTCATTCCGAGCACTAATTTTTTGATGCCAGATTTGCGACAGTAATCACCAAGTCCAGTTGTTATAGCTGCTAGCAAATCGGTTCCAGATTCAGGGACTGAAGGTTCACTTCCAGCATCTACAATCTCTACTTTACAATCACATTCAGTACAGCATTCACCATCAGGCCAAGGGAGCCACCGGGAGGTTTCACCATTGCCATCTTCAATGTCAACGAGTAACACTCCAATACACCAAGATGGGGCTTGAATCATACGGCCATCAGGCCATGCGGCTAAAGACCGTCCATCGAATAACAAGTCATCGTTACCACCGATTTGGTTACACAGAAGATAGGGGTGTCCAAGTGTTTTTGCAGCAGCACGCACTACATCTCCACGAGTTCCTTCTTTGTGTAAGTGATAGGGCGAAGAAGAGAGATTTACTGACAATGCGAGGGGCTCTCCTTGATGCTGCCAAGCGGCCAATTGCTCAATTGGGTCAGCATCATAATCGGCTGGTACTTCACCAGCATGTTGCCACGCGTCCTCGCAAATTGTCACACCGATTGAGAGGTTTTCTGAAAGTCTTAGAATTCCAGGTGCTTTATCGGGCTCAAAGTACCTCAATTCGTCAAAAACATCGTAGGTTGGTAGTAGTTGTTTACGAGTCGCCACCTTGGCTTTTCTGCCGGGGACAATTCTCATTGATCCATTTCCAGGTAGTTGGCGATCAGAAGTCGGTGGCAGAGGCGTGCCGACAATTAGTGGGATTGGTGTTTCAATTGCGGCAGTAACATCAGCGCATCGCTGAATGAATTCAGGATCCCGCAAAAGGTCTCTAGGTGGATATCCCGAAATCACTAATTCGCTTGTGACTGCTAAATCAGCGCCATTAGCGGCAGCAAGAGCAACTGCTCGCTCTACTTCAGCGGCATTTCCAGCCAAATCACCAACCGTTGGGTTGAGTTGAAGTAGAGCCACTACTAATCCCATGTTATTACCCGCTGAGGTTGTCAGTCATTCAAAACTTCGGTGTTCTTTGAGCCATCAATTTTTCATTAAATGATTATTTTTTCCTTCGTAACAAATTATGAATTGGCATCACAATTAGGAGAACTGATAACGCTCCAACTGCAAATGCGACCGATGACCAAGCAAATTTTATTGCTAATTCTAGCTTTCCATCAATCAACATTATTGCCATAGAATAACAAGCGATAGAGAGGAGAACTAACAGTGCCAAATAGGACGTGGTTTTTGTAATTCTAAAGTCATTAGTTAATCTCCTCGAAAATAATTTCGGATAAAAGCGTTGTCAAGATGTTGGCTCCGTAACGTATAGTGTTCCTCTCATGTTATAGTGAATTAATCCACAATATTCTCTACATTGAATATCATGTTCACCAACTTTATCTGGTGCAAACCA
>JAQXFA010000096.1 GCA_029250565.1 Candidatus Thalassarchaeaceae archaeon | reverse complement strand
CATTGTGCTGATAGTTGCAGAACCTGTAAGAGAGACTGATGTTTACAATGAATTAGATGTAATAACTGAGGTGGTTGAGCAAATGTTGTTATTCGGAGAATACGACCTTTATGTGAAAATAGTTTGTGAGGATTATGCATTACTTGGTAGCGTAGTAATCAACAGGATCAGGGCTATTGAAGGAGTAGATTCCACAAAAACCCTCACTGCTGCACCGATGCTTTGAGTAGTGGATATAGCGCAGGTTTCACCTACTATGCCTATTCCTCAGCATAACATGGCAGAGGCGATTGATGGCGATACAGTTGCAACTGAGTTGGGATGGGGAGGCGTAATAGAACTGCTCGATCCACGACAATCTAAACTCTCAATAATGCTTATTTTTGTTCCCTTAGCGGTTTATTTTAGTATTTTCACTCATAATGCACCAATGGCTTTTGCAACTTCAATGGCCGCAATCATGCCGCTTGCATATTTGATGGGTGAGGCGACGGAACAAATTGCGTTGAAAACGAACGAGTCAATTGGTGGCTTACTAAATGCGACCTTCGGTAATGCTGCCGAGATGATAATTGCAGTATTGGCAGTATTGGCAGCTGCAACTGCCATCAAAGAAGGAGATACAGAAACTGCTGCTACAATGATTAGTGTTGTCCAAGCATCACTTATCGGTTCAATTCTTGGTAACCTCTTGTTAGTTCTTGGCCTTGCATTTGTTTGGGGTGGAATTCATCACAAAGTGCAGCAATTTTCGGATACTCAAGTCGGTGCGAATGTTTCTCTTCTTTTCTTGGCAGTGATTGCTTTAATTTTGCCTACTGTGTACCAATTTACAGGAAATGGACACGAGGAAGCGATAGTCACACTATCCCGTGTAACAGCAGTGATTTTACTCATGATGTACGGATTATTTTTACTATTTCAATTTCGTACCCATACGGAATTGTTTGCTACTGACGGAGACCATGATGAAGAACCTGTGATGGCTAAGAAACAAGCCATGACCCTACTTATCGGAGCTACAGTTATGGTGGCTTGGATGGCTGAAATAATGGTCCACTCAATTCAATCTGCGGCTGATGAATGGGGACTCCCTACTCTTTTCATTGGTGTGATATTGTTACCATTGTTTGGTAATGCTGCTGAGCATTTCACAGCGGTTTCTGTTGCTGGTAAAAATAAGATGGATTTAGCCTTCTCAATAGCTGTTGGCTCTAGCACCCAGATAGCAGTTTTCGTTGCTCCAGCGATAGTAATGTTGGCATGGATAATCAGTGTACCATTGACTTTCCAGTTTGGATTACTTGAAACATTAGCCACGTTTTTGGCTGTGTTGATAACCAATTCAATTGCCTCAGATGGCAAATCAAATTGGCTCGAGGGTTCAATGTTGTTAGCAACATACGTAATTCTTGCAGTCGCTTTCTTCCTTTACTGATTGTCTTCGTCAATTTGGTTTAAACTTGGTATCAAATGTTGCTCACGAGCCACGCTTTTCTTTGATAGCCCTACTTTCACTATTACTTGATATCCAGTATCCCCACAATAGGAATCCAACAGTCATTGATACCATGTGAGCAGTTGAGGTTAGTGCGCTTATTCCGTTGATAAAATGGTTCCATGTCTCAAAGATGATTGCGATTGCAGGAACCATCCATACCTTACGTGTTTGATGTGAGGAGGCTCCAATAATTCCGAAAAAGCCAGCCGAACCTCCGTTCCAATTACGAGCAAATCCACTGCGGAGAAAATCACTGTCTGGATAGATCAGTTCTCCGATATGCATTCCGGCAGATACTACAACGGCTGTCGCTGAAAGACAAATCATGAACAAAATGTAGGTTCTTATCGTTCCTTCTCTGACTTCAAATGATTGTACAAAAACGAGGAAACCTAGTGTAACGAATACAATATGAGTAGGGTCATTATGGAAAAATGGGATTATCAATAAGGATGCGAAAAAGCGAATCGGCGAGTCAACCAAATCACTCGGCCAAATTCCGTTAATACATGAAAATCCACCACCGGTGATGTAACAATCGTTGGCTGGGCCGGTAATATCTGATAACCAAAATACCCAGATGAGGATTATGTATGAAAAAGTAAATTTTCTGCTTAAAAACAGTTTTAATGGCCTTAATGGCACACCTGTCGAACTACACCAAGGCCAAGACCATGGAAATAATGGAGGTTTATCTTTACTCATCTAAGCCACCTTGTGGTGGGTTAATTCCGTCGTAATATTCCGCTACAGAGTCTTCAAGTTGCAGACTAATATTTTGTTCGTCAAGGGTCAACGTTTTACCATCTTGGCGGATGATGTTACCATCAACAATAACGTCAAGGCATTGCGAATTTGAGTATAGCAGGTTGGCGAGTAAGCGACGATTGTTAATTCCGTGTGGCCTCATTCGGATATCATCTAAATTCCATGCAACCCAATCAATGGAGTCTTTTGTTGCTAATTGCCATGCTTCCCGCGGAGGAAGCAGGGTGGAATCCCAGTGGTCATGGCGCTGAATGAGTGAGGCGGCTTTTGCTTCTGCCCTCATATCTAGAGAATTGTTAGATGCTGCACCATCTGTGCCAAGTCTGACATCAACTCCAGCCTCTATCATCGCTGGATAAGATAGAGTTCCGCCAGTTGCTAATTTTTGGTTAGATACTGGACAATGTACCGCGTGAGCTCCATGTGAAGCAAGAATTCTCATCTCTCTCTTGGTGACCCAACCACAGTGAGCGCAGACCGTTCCATCAGTAAAATAGTCAAGCGAGTCAAGGTATTCAATAGGATACATTCCATGTTGTTCATGGCATTGGGCAACTTCAGCCCTTGTTTCTGATGTGTGAATATGTAATCTTGCTCCATACTTTTGCGACATATCACTAGCACGCCGCAACACCTCCTCTGAGCAGGTGTAAACTGCGTGGGTTGCGATCCCATATTCCACTCTGTTATTCGCTAATGAACCACCTCGTATAAGATTCTCAAGTTCACTAAGAACCCGAGCATCCTCAGTGTCAGCATTGTTTTCAGGTGGTGGCCAAGCAGTTGTGGGGCCACAAACAATTCCGCGAATTCCAGATTCAGCCAAAACAGGTGCAATTGAAGCGGGATAGTGATACATATCGCAAGCAAATGTTGTGCCAGAAGCAATCAACTCGGCAACTCCAGCCATTGTACCAGTCTTGACAAACTCAGGAGTAACTCGTGTTTCTGTTGGAAAAATGTTCTTTTCAAGCCAATCCCCAAGTGTGAGTCCTTCACCCATTCCCCGGTTGAGCACCATCGGTAGGTGAGTATGCCAATTCTGAAATGAACGGGTAATTACTTTTGATGACCCATCAATGATGTTTTGCACATCCTCATCGCCCTTTGATGGATTCCAAGTACCGTCGGGATGGAGTATGAAATCACCAGAGTGGAGATTACAATTATCATCAATTAAATGAGTTGATGTGTATCGGGTTAGGCCTGCTGAACTATCACTCATTGCCCTCACCCAATATGTGCCGTGATGTCATTTAGCATCATGGTTGTTATGGCGGGGTTGAAGTGAGCCGGCGTTTTCCATCTCTCTGAACATGGCTGATGACCCGTATCGAACTCTGGGCGTTTCGCCCGATGCGACAGATGCTGAAATCAAGCGAGCGTATCGTAAGTTAGCTCGGCAGCATCACCCTGATAGAAACCCGGGAGATGCCGCAGCAGAAGGCAGATTCAAAGAAATTCAGGGTGCTTATGACAAGGTCGAAACCCCGGGAAAGCGGAAAAAATTCGATGAGCAAAAGCGAATGGCGAATATGTTTGGAGGTGGACGAAGTGGGGATTTCGGCAATGCAGAATTTAATTTTGGCGGCGCAGGAGGTATTGAGGACATTCTAGCATCCTTCATGGGCGGACGAGGAGGTAATCCATTCGGTGGAGGTAGTAGTGGTACAATCTTTGACCAAGGGGGCCAGCCACGACGTGGTCAGCAAAGACCGCAACAACCACAAAAGGGGTCTGATATTGAAGCACCACTCGATTTAACTCTTGAAGAAGCTCAGAGTGGTGTACAAAAACCATTCACCATTGGTCGACGAAAACAATGTGGTAGTTGCAAAGGTGGTGGTTGTAGTAAGTGTGGATCTCAAGGCGTGACTCGTAAGACTAGTCAAATCACGGTAAAAGTTCCAGCCGCTGCTGAACACGCATCGGTGATGCGTCTCAAAGGAATGGGCCATCAAGCACCAAATGGTTTGGCAGGGGATCTATTGTTGACTGTTAGAATAGACGCTGATGAAGGCAGGCATTGGGAAGGCGGTCGCCTGATTCAGACTGTTGAGATTTCTTACAGTACTATGATGTTGGGAGGCAAAGTTCGAATTCATACTCCTGCTGGAAAAATTGTAGAAGTTGACGTGCCCCCTAATTCACGCTCTGGAGACCGGCGCAGACTACGAGGACAAGGATACAACGGTGGTCCTTTGGATGTTGAACTAGAATTGCAAGAATCAGGTGATTTGACTACAGAGCAACAAGCCGCTTTGAACGCGTTGCGTGATAGCGGACTTTGATTCTTAGTTTCCTTTAGGCCAGAATGGGATTAGGTTTGAAGCCAGGCTTCCGAGATTACGAGTCTGAATCCATACAGTCCCTTCACCAGAGAAGTGCATGACTAATCCTTCACCACCAAAGGCTAGTGACTTCATTCCTCCAACCTTTCCGACATTATACTGAACGCCGTTAGTGAAAGCAACTACGTGGCCAGTGTCAACAGTGATGGTTTGTCCCTGCTGAATCTGCATCGCTTTGACAGCCCCATACGAATTGTAGTAGACTCTACCAGCATTTGCTTGAGTTGTAGCATGAATGAAGAACATGCTTTCACCACTAAAAAGCCCCTTCATTCCTTGGAACTTTGTGTCAGTTTCAACATTTGTCGTGCACGCAAGGAATGAACCACCTTGAATGAATAAAGGTTGATTTGGTTGAATATCAAACCACGCAATGTCTCCAGGAAGTCCCGGTGCTAGGCTAACCCAACCACCACTCGGGTCTGCTGTGAATGTGTTTAGGAAGAATGATTCTCCGCCGACTGCGGCTTTCATGACTCCCTTGAAGAATCCACCTACGCCTCCGCCACCACTTCCCTTTGTTTGCATTTGTACTCCTGCTTGGGCCACCATAGCCCCCGGTTCTGCTTTTATTGCCTCACCCGGATCAAGACTGATAGTCAGCATTGAAAAGCTCGGGTTGAATTCTAATTGTTCTTGCATATTATCTTCGTACCGTGAGACGTCTATCAACTTTCAGTAAAATATTTCATTTCACTTGAAAATAATTTTTGGTATCAATCAGCATGAACATCGTTTACATCAAGCCAAATGACTTCGCAAACGAGACCGAGTTTTTCTGCTACGCTGGGTACTGTTCTGCCTTCATCACTGTGAACCAATTCTTTGACATAAGTTCCACTTTCACAACGTACAGTCATCTCTGCTTCATTAGGTTCAACTAATATTTCTGAAATACTCACAACTTGTCTTTTTCGCACTTTGTCAGCCCTTCTGTGTGACACTCTTTGAGGTGTTCTCTGTTCTAGTGTAATACCTTCTAGTGAGGCAATCATTTCTTTCACGAATTCAGGTGTTAACTCAGCGGGAGGTTCTACTTTCGGTTGTTCTTCAATCTCTTCAGATTGCTCTTCACTTTCACTATCTGTCGCAGTTTCTGCTATGACATGGGTTTCAGGACCGTACTTGAAGCGAATAGTGTATGATTTTTCAGCAGCAGTTCCCTTGATTCTTGCAACTTCTGAGCGGCGGGATGCTCGTAGTTCACTGATTTCAACAGAGCCAGCCGATGTGGCATTAACCAACTCTGTTAATTCACTCAGGTCTGCATAACGACGGAGTGGTGATTTTAATTCGATTACAAATGGCCTCCCTCTTCCTAGGCATCGCACATCAATATCTTCTCTACCCATTCCATGGAATGCTGTGTTTTTTGCTTGGAATGCGACTCGTAAAGGCTCCCCAATTTGGTCTTGAACGCTTGTTGGATATTGTAAGCCCGTTTCATCGCATGATTCGCAACCCCCATCTCTTCCTTTGCAGGCTCGACAAGGCCAGCGAGTTTGTGGGATTCCTCGCTCAAGTTTCCGATATCTTCCATAGAGATATAGAGAGCGTAATTCAGCTGTAATGTTGAAAGTAAGAGTGTCAATCAACACCATAATTTCTGGTTGTTCTTTCACCAGTTCTACATCTTTCAATTCCAGTTTCAGTTTCTGGCTAAGAGCATCGTTGAAGGCAGATTTCAACGCCTGGCTCCCAGTTGCTCCATTTCGAGTTCGTAAATCATCTTCTTCTGTAACATGGCTTTTGGCAAAATGAGCACCAATTTGCATTTTCTTGAATTCAACACCACTTAACTCAGATTTTATTTCTTCAACTAAAACATCCATGTCAACAAAAAGGTCTTCACAAAATGGACAGAACTGGGCATCGTCACCTTTAGTTGCGCCTCTTTCATTACTAGATTTGCGTATTGTGGCGCCTAAGTTTTGAGCACCATCCCATGAGAAAGGTTGACCCGATAAACGTACTATACAGTAGTCACAAGTACCAATACTAACCAAATGGTCTAACCCTTCATCAGAAGGTGGTGGACGAATAGAAGTAAACTCATCCATCTCAAAATCGTCATCAAAATCCTCAGTTTCTTCTTGAGGTACTAAATCAGCCCATGGGTCATAGGCACTACTGTAACCAGCCGAAGCATAATTACTCCAATCTTCTTCTTCATCGTTGCTTTCAGACACGAGAATTCCCTCATGCTACTAAACGGGGGTACCGTTCAATTGCAAACCTCCGACTTGCTACTACTTCAAGAATCCATGCTATGAGATATTCAATCAGAATTTGTTGATTTCGCAATGGAATGCAGCAAATCAAAACCATAGATTCCGGTGTTGCAGCCACGGCCATCAAATTTGAATCTTAATCCAAAATATCCAACTTTTTCGACTGCGGGTTTCTCGTTTCTTTGTAGCCTAACTTCATCCTCAAATTCTTTCTGCCTAGCGTCATTTTCTCGGCGTGGGTCACAGTTTGCACAAGGACATCGCAATCTCAAGGTGATGTAATCAATGACATATTCCGTACTATCTGCATATCTCAGAATCATATCGACATCTCGCCTTTCTAATTCTTTTAGTTCAGGAAAATCAGTCATTTCAATCACCGCTCTTACGGGCTTCGCTGATGATACTAGGATATGAGGTGATGCCAAGCATTCCATTAGCAATAATCAGTGATGCTATCAGTGAAAAGAAGATCATTGCTGCTGAAAATGTCCCAAATAGTGAGAAGAATCCCATGGGGGAGAAAGAAATCACTAGGAATCCGAGGGTGTCAGATGCTGCTGAACCCACCAAAGCGATTCCCGATGCGCTACCAACAGCGCCAATGCAAACAAGTACGGATTTACGCTTTTCACGCTCCTCACGGAATCGCTCAATTACATGAATAACATAGTCGATTCCGACTCCAAGAGAAAGAGTAGCAATGGCCACAGTTACCATGTTCAATCCATAGCCAAGAGTAGCAATCAAACCGTATAACCAAATCACGACTAGAAGAATAGGTGCGGTTGTGAGGAGGGCAAGTCCAAGTGGTCCTTCGCCCCATACTAGTGTTCCATAGAAGGAAATTACTGCGAATATTATGGCAATAGTAGGGGAAGCGATAATTCCTGTTACTGCCCAAGCGGTTAGTGCCACAACCATCGGCGCATAAATTAGTGATAGAAAAGCCCAAGCAGAACCACTTTCGACGTTGTGAGAAAGACGCTCTTTGATTTTTTCATGAGGTGGCCTGAAACCCCACCATAGAGTGGCGATGCAGAAGAACACACCGAGGGCCAGAGTTGATTGCATTTCGTTCTGTAGTGATGAGGCGGCGACATAGCGCGCGACTGGTTCTCCGGTAGCGATAGCCCATGAAACAGGATATTCTTCGTTAGAGAAAGCGGAATTGAGATTTGATTTTTCCTTGAGTTCAGTCGAAGAGAGATTTTCAAAGGCAGACATATCGCGGTACAGTTCTTCCAATGCCTTTTCAACAATTAGAAATTGTTCGGGTTGTCGTATTCCAAATCGCATGAGCATACGCTCATAACGCGGCGTGCTTCCATCAAGAGCAAGCATTGGATTTGCTGGATCAAGTGGTCTGTCTGGGATGATATAGAGAGCCAACATGGAGGGTGGAATAGCTGGTGTTGAATTAGTCTCAGGAATCCCATAAACTGAAATGAAACCAACAAGGAATCTCAGACATTCTTCATCATCAGTCAGGGGTAATCCAAAGTTTGAACGATTACATCCAACTCCTCCTTCTGAGTCAGTAGGATCCCATCCTGCGTTGACGAAAGGGGTGACATTGTTAGCCATTGAAAGGATAGCAAGATCAACAAAACGATCATATGCGCTCATGTCAACATTTCCGTCAGCAGAGATAGTGAATCTGTCAGGATCGGATTCACTATGAATATTCATGTTAGCCCTTGTTTCAATGATTGCTAAGTAGACTCTTGGGTCTATCACATCCCCTTCAATCAAAATTTCAGCGGGTTCGCCTTCTGAATAGAAACGTTCGTTGACTACATGCACTACAGCAGCAAAATCTGACTCCTCATCTAAGAAATCCTCTACCTTGAAATCACCTTCAAGGCCGAACATCAATGGGGCTGAGTATGCTGATAGGAGCAACGCTGCTAGAATTACCAATGGTCCAGCAATAGCAGAAGTTTTTGCCACTCCTGCCAACCAATGGCTTGGAATAAGATGTATCTTGTCTTTATCTTCAACAGGTAGTTTTCCTTTTTCTTCTAACCAAAGGTCAATGTCAAGGCGAACTAATGGTGCCCACAATCCAGTAAGAACGAAAGCCGAACCAACTCCTAGAGCAGCCTCAAGTCCAAATGAACGTAGAGCAGGAATATCAGATACAAAATTGGCAGAGAACGCGGCAATTGTTGTTACCGATGTCAGTAGAATCGCTCTACCAACACGTGATAATGAGGTGGAGGATGAACTTAGTGGGTCAAAACCATTCTTCCTTTCTTCTTTGTATCTATGCAGAACATGTAAACTATCATCTATACCAAGAGCAAGAATCAAAATCGGAAGCAGATTTGAGAATTGACTTCTTTCTATTAATGGGTGACCGATTGCTTTTGACGCTTCACCTACCCAACCAATTGATCCAAACATCCACAATAGACTGAGGGTTAATCCAGCCGAAACAATGCCAACATCGGACCACCGGCGTAGGCTTCCCCAAAGCAATACTATGACGATTAATCCCATTGCGGCGAGGAGTGTAATGCTTTCTTTCAACTCCTTGTTTACTTCAATGTTGATACCTTCAGCAACTGCAATTGTTAGGGATAAATCATCAGTCTCCCGCATTGAATGCTCGAGGGAAATGATTGCCCATTCCCAAGAGCATGCCCCTTCACCAGATTCTACAGAAGCTTGGCAGAATTCTTTATCATGCATTGGTGGCGTAGTTATCAATCGTAATCCATTCCATTCATATCCATTCTCTGCGCGTGCTTCAGCCCATTCAAATGTCCATCCGGCATCTTCAGCAGCACCGCGGTCAAATTGTATGAGTAACCAAGTTGAACTAGCAGACCAACGCCCTTTTTCCCATGATGCATTTTCCCAAATACCATTACTTGCTAATGTACCACCGACTGGCCCCAATGTTCCATCATCGGTAGCATGAAATCCTCTGTCAAGTGAAAGCCAGCGTAGGAATATTCCACCACTTCCATCCACCATCCTTTGAGCCGCCAAATCAATATGGGATTGGGTAATTCCTTCATCATCAAAAGTGAGACATTCTAAGTCACCACAATCAGTCCAGTTTGTACGAGGAGGAAGTAGTTCACCGTAAGGACTCATTGAAGGTTGTGTGAGTAAAGATTCTCCAGCCATGAAAGTACGTACTTGGTCGGTTAAAGTTAGTACACCAAGGAACTGCGTGAGCGTTACATCTGAGATAATCGGGCGGTAGAATTCAGAAATTGGGTTCGCTCGAGCAGCCTCTGCTTTGTCATCAATTTCTCGAAGTACTGTGAGGTTGAGAATCCCACCTTTTGGTTGTGAAACACCCATTCCATCGCCGGAATAATCAGCAATTTCGTTGTTGTAAATAGTTGAAGGGTCCTCACCAACAAGTGTTTGGTCTCGAATAATTATTGCATATCCTGCAATTAATTCATTACCTGGATATTCTGTGGTAATGACTTCACGTGCCTCAATTTCGGGTGAATCAAGATTGTATGCTTCCACATCAATTGGTGTAAGTGCCCACATTAATCCAGGCAGCATAAGAAGGGAAATGACAAAAATTGAAATGTGGAACAATTTTCGTCGGGGAACTAGAATTTCCGCGAGCTTTGAGAAGTCCCGCATCAATACCGCCTAGTCATTTGGCGGGGCTTTTTACTATTCAAATAAGTCGCTATAGAGTTCAATCAATTATCACCACTCATTCTGATAATATGTACTGATTTACGAATCACATCAGTTGTAAATCAGAAATTGAGTAATTTTTACGGTAGAATTGAAGAATTAGAATTGAATTGGATGATATTGGTGACATGTTGAATCCGACGTGCTTAATTAGGGGCGGCAAGTCGGCGAGTCCCCCATAGGGGGAAATGGAGGCATTACAATGCGCAGAACACATGGTAGCCGTCAGGGAACTCGTACAATTGCTAGTCGTAGTAAGAGTGAGCGAGGTCGCCTGTTCATCAGGAGAGTTATGCATCCATACGAAGAAGGCGACAAAGTCGCAATCGTTATTGATGGTGGCCATCAAAAAGGAATGCCACATCGCAGATTCCAAGGTCAAACAGGGACAATTACAGGGAAGCAGGGGCGTGCTTACGTCTTGGCAATTAAGGACGGAAACATGGCAAAAACCATCGTGGCCCGTCCCGAACACTTGCGTCCTTTGGAGTGAGGTGAATAACATGGGTGAGAAAACATACATTGATTATGCAACAGTTAGGGATGCACTTGAAAATGCACAAGAGCGCCGAGGAGAGTTATCCTACGAACAGAACATGGCGCTTAACCACGCTATTTGGGCTGCAGGAGATTCACGCAATGGGATTGTCACAGAGACTAAAGTTTTCAATTCAATGCTCAAAGATCTTCTTGAACTTGATAAGTTAGCCGCAGCACCTGACATTGCTGCTAAAATTGCTGAAATCATTCCAGTCAATCCAGATGACGTCAAGGCAATACTTGCTTCGAGGCGTGTAGTAATGGATGATGATGAAGTTGAACATATTGTGACACTAGTTCGTCAACATGTTGGATATGAAGGTTGAAGGACGCTAAAAGCGGTTCCTTAAGTGACAGAACCTATTTCGCGAGGTTGAGTGAAATGCACGGTGGTGGGTATCGAGATGGTCGCGGCGGCGATGAACTACCATGGTCCAATGAGACACATTGCCGAGTTCTTTCCCAAGAAGGAAGCGGTGCAGGTGGCGGAATAATCCACTGTATTACTGAACAACATTTGCATCTTATCAAAGCTAGAGCAAGCCCTGGTTGTGGGGTTCTTGCACCTGGTCAAAAGTTAGAACTTCCAACAGAGGAGGGAAGTGAAAAAATAGCTATGGTTCTAGGCAAGGATAGATATCGTGAATTGCCAAATCAAGCCCAAGCGGCAATTGTTGATGTGATGAAAGAGATACTTTCTGAAAATCCGAAACCATGTATGGAATTTTATAATCGTGCGGGCCCGGTATCCCTCAAGTTCCATGCTTTCCAATTACTGCCAGGTATAGGGCAAAAGAAAGCAACACAGATGATGAAAAGCCGAGTTAGTGCCGGATGGATGACATTTGAAGAGGTTGATGAAGCCTGCATAATAGATTCACTTCAACTAATAGTTGAGAGATTAGTTGAAGAATTACAAGACCCTAAGATGGTGCCTAGCCTGCTCCAAAATGTTGTGCGTGTAGCGGAATAGTGGGACTATGTCATCAGTTGAGCCAAGCGACGGGATAGTGCGTGAGTTAGTGGACTTGTTACTTGATCGTCGATGGGCAGACAAAGAATTAGGACAACATTTCTTGGTTGATGAAAAGGTCCTTCAAGTGCCGATTAAACTATCAAAGGTTGACTCAAACTCTCATGTGTTGGAGGTAGGTCCAGGGCCTGGGACACTTACTCATTTTCTTCTATTAACTGGGGCGCGAGTGACAGCGATAGAAATTGACAATATAGCGATTGAACATTTACATCGAGTACACGCTGAAGCAATTGAAAGCGGTCAACTTACCCTAATAGAAGGAGATGCATTGAACGTTCAATGGCCCAAGGATTTGACTGACGTTGTTTGTAACCCTCCGTATCAGATTTCTAGTCCTTTGATTGCTAAAATTGATAATTGGCAGGAGAATGCAAAACGGCAAGGGACAAATCAGTTGAAATCAGTAGTCTTACTTTTGCAAGATGAATTTGCTAGCCGATTAGCGATGGAATTTGGATTAGCGTCTCGTGGCCCGCTTGGAATCAATACAGCCCTGAATTGGTTAGTTTCCTTGGAAATGAAAGTGCCAGCACATTGTTTTACACCACACCCCGAAGTTCAAAGTAGATTGGTATTGATGACACCGCATGATTTCCGTACTGAAATTGGAATTGATGTCGAATATCGATTGGTAAAGAGAATGGTTTCCCATGCCTTTGCGCAAAGACGTAAAAAAATGCGTAATCGTTTGAAAGGGGTTCCAAGAAAAATTGAAAGAGTTCCAAATTGGAATCGTGAGAGATGGGTTGAGGCAGTCAATCACCTTCTTTCGGATGAAGAAAGCGCCATATTAGAGGATGGTTGGGAAGATTTTAGGCCTGAGGATTTGGAAGTTGAAGAGTGGCTTTTACTAGCTCAAAGGTTAGAGTATTTCAACCAACAATTCAACGAATGAATGGTATCACGCAATTCTTGATAAAACGGGGGGTTCAAAGCGGACCCCCGGCTCCGGTGTCATCGGGGGGGATGCCGTATGGCAAAGAAGGACACCTATCTAGCACTCTTGAGACGTGGGGTTGACGAAGTAACTGCTCAGACTTTAGCTGACGCTGGATTGACGATTGGTAAACTCAAAGATATCACAGAAGCACAATTAGTTGGTAATTATGGCCTAAAAGAAAAGATTGCTACATCAGTAATTGAAGTAATCAAATCGGGGCCTTCAGGTTCAGGTTCTGAAAAATACCTCTCTAAAGTTTTGTCTTCTCCACAAAAGTTGGACCGCATTGACAAACAGCGATTACGCCGGCAACAGAAGGATTACTTGTCTGAAATCATTGAGCAGAAGGAGCGAATCAGAGAGGCAAAGGTCGAGGCTTTTCGTAGCAAGAAACTAGTGATGATTCGCCTCGGCAAAAGCATTGAACTAATTTGCAAGTTGGAAAACAACTTGGATGAAGAGGGTAAAAATGAGATGCGCTCTAAGATAAATGACCAACTAGAAACTAGGGGATTAGAAGCCGCTAGAGATCATGAACTTCTTGGTTTGACAGGTACACCCCAAGATATTGCTGATTTCCGCCGAAAGGTGGTTCCTGTTCTATGCTTGTATGCTTGTCCAGAATGTGGTGAAGAAATAGATCCAGTAAGTGGTAATCTCAACCAAGATGACCCAGAGGGATGGAGTTACATCTGTTGGGATTGTGAAACTAACTTCAGCGCTAGCATGGTTGACAGAGTGGAATCATTCCTCAATAATGGGAAGCGGATTTCAATTGATGAAAACAAAGCTCCACGTCTACCAATTGCTGTTAGGCCAAAGGTATCCAAGATAGGTTCAGTGGATGAACTATTACGAGCAGATTTGGAACAAGCAGGGGCAGATGCCGAGCTGTTCGAGGCTGCTGTATCGGAAAGCAAGTTGAGTGGTGGTTTGATGGATATCAACGACTGGATTGACCAGACTCTAGCGGCAAAGGGCTACATTCAAGCGCAAGAAGATCGAGAGGATTTCATTGTCGCAACAGGTGCTGGTGCAACTAAATTCAATAAGTGGATGAAAAAGGCGGGTCTTGTGTTCAACAAGCAGACTGGGCGTTGGACTCGTTGGTCTGACCGTTGAAGCAGTTGAGTTTCCACTATTCTCAAGGCGGAGAACTCTTTGGCCAAGGATATGGCATTACTTCGGTTCTTTCGTAATGGCATCATTCTTGGCAGTGCAGAGGTTGAGGAAAACGTTCCAATTCTAGAAATTGCCGAACATGCAGGAATTGAAATTCCTAGTGGTTGCACTTCTGGAAATTGTGGTACCTGCCTCGTGAAATTAATCAAAGGAAAAGTTCCAATCCCTGATCCCCCACCTCCTGGCCTTGATGATTATTTGATTGATGAGGGGTATATTCTGGCGTGTATTTGCGTTGCAGATTCTGCATGTGATATTGAAACAAACCCCCCACTATGAGTTGATAATATGGATAATTTATTGGTTGCTTTCATCATATTTGATGTGTTGATGTTGTTTCTAATCTATCGCTTCATGGCAAAAAAACTCAATTCTAAACTAGAATTGGTTGAGGAACATCAGAGAAAGAGATGGGCTCGCGACGAAGAGAAATTAAAGGCGGCATTCGAAGAAGAATAACCGGCGTGGTTAACGGCGTTTGCCACCGATGTATCCTTTGAAGTATAACCACATTAGTAATCCACCGCCGATACCAGCCATCAAAGCTAAAATGACAGTCAAATCAACAGGTCCTGTTCCAGCCCCAAATGATTGAACGTTCATTCCAAAAATACTTGCAACAGCAGTAATTGGTAGCATGATAGTGGCAATAATCGTCAACAGTCTCATGACTTCAGCAGTTTCAGCCTGTGACTCTGCCAATCTCATTGAAGTTTGAGAAATATAGGTGTCACGAGTTGATGCGGCACCAGAACTGTAATTTTCAACACGGGTCACAATAGAGTGAGTCAAATCCGCTAAATCTCGATAGTAAAGGTCGGTTTCTTCAGTTACAAAGCCATCAGTAGAGCGCAGCATTCCTTGAATAAGGTCGTCAAGAGGAGTGGTTGATTTTGCAATCTCACGTAGTTCACCCTTTATCTCGTGCAAATCTTCAAGAAGATTTGGGAATTTTTGTGTAGGGTCAAAAACTTGGTCTTCTAATTCGTCTAGTCTTTCGGATTGGCGGCTCAAAACCTTCATCCAATCATCAGCGACTGAGTCAAGAAGTTGGTATAGTAAATATTCTGTATTCATCATTCCATCCTTCATAAAACTCTTCGAACGGATGCGTTTTCTAAACTCTGCAATACCAGGCATATGGGCGTGACGTATTGTGATTAACCACCCAT
>JAQXFA010000095.1 GCA_029250565.1 Candidatus Thalassarchaeaceae archaeon | reverse complement strand
GGAGATGGTTATGGTGACAACTCAAACGTAACCGGTGGCGACCTTTGGCCAACTGACCCATCCCAGTGGTGGGATAGTGATGGTGATGGGTACGGAGACAATTCAAGCGGAACTAACGGAGACGCTTTCCCTACTGATGGTACTCAATGGTCTGATGGAGATGGTGATGGATGGGGAGATAACCCAGCCGGTAACAATCCAGACGCCTTCCCTCAAGATGGAACTCAGTGGGCTGACCAAGATGGAGATGGCTATGGTGATAATGCAAACGGAAACAATGCTGATGCTTTCCCCACAGATAGCACTCAGTGGGCTGACCAAGATGGAGATGGCTATGGTGATAACCCGCAAGGAAATAACCCCGATGCCTTCCCATCAGACGGAACTCAATGGTCTGATGGAGACGGTGATGGATATGGTGATAATCCACAAGGAAACAATGCAGATGCCTTCCCTAATGATCAGACTCAGTGGGCTGACCGCGATGGTGATGGCTACGGTGATAACCCTCAAGGAACTAATCCAGACGATTGTCCTGATACACCTCAAGGTGAAACTGTAGATTCTACCGGCTGTTCAGCGTCCGAGCGAGATAGTGATGGCGATGGAGTCATGGATGCATCTGATGACTGTTTGTTTGAGAATGCCAGCGGTTGGGATAATGATGGCGATGGTTGTATTGATGACACTGATGGTGATGGATATGATGATCCGGATGACAACTGTATAAATGAAGATTCAACCGGGTGGGATAACGACCAAGATGGATGTATCGATGATACAGATGGTGACCTTGTGAAAGACAATGTTGACAGTTGCCCAACCACTGATGCAAGTGGATTTGACACTGATTTAGATGGCTGTATTGATGATACAGATGGCGATTTAGTTCCTGATAATGTTGATGATTGTCGATATGTTGATGCAAGTGGTTACGACAATGATGGTGATGGTTGTATTGATGACAGTGATGGTGACAATATCAAAGATAACATTGACTCTTGCCAACATGAAAATGCTACTGGATTTGATGATGACCAAGATGGTTGTGTTGATGATAATGATAACGATGGAGTAAAGGATAATGTTGATGATTGTGCAAATACTCAAGATATCAATACGATTGACAATAACGGTTGCTCAGACCATCAACGTGATACCGATGGCGACACCGTCAAAGATTTCTATGATAATTGCCCTAACACCATAGTTGGTGAACAAGTAAACACCGATGGATGTTCTGCAACCCAAAGAGATAGTGATGGAGATTATGTGGTTGATGCCGATGATATTTGTCCAGGAACTGATGAAAGTGTTTCAGTAAACAACGATGGATGTGCCGAGAATCAACTCGATACTGATAATGATAGCATTGATGATTCTATTGACCAATGTAGCAACACTCCAACAAATGAGACTGCTAACAACTTCGGTTGCTCAAAGTCGCAGTGGGATAGTGATGGAGACCAATACATGGATTCCGATGATGATTGTCCTAACGAGAGTGGCACTTCTACAATTGACCGTGCGGGTTGTCTTGATTCAGATGGTGACGGGGTCTCTGACCTCAATGATGCCTTCCCACAAGATGTTACCAAGCAAGCTGCTTCTGATGCAGATGAAGGTGGCATTTCGCCAATAGCAATTGCATTAGTAGGGATGTTCGTATTATTCTCAATTGTAGCCGGTGCAATTTTAGTGATTAGGATGCGAGGAGGAGAAGATGAGGAAGACCAATTCTCAGGTGGTTTAACTGCTCAACCAGCGGAATCATTGACTGATATGGCAATGCCTACTGAAGTTGAATCTGACCTTGGCCTTAACCAAGTGGACCAACTCGAAGTCGCCTCATCAGATCCAGAACAGTGGGTTGATGAAAATGGCGTGACATGGCATCGTCAACCTGATGGCGTTCTACTCTTCTGGAATGGTGAGGCTTGGGAGCCTCAAAGTTAGTCTTTCATTGACTTAGATGGCAATTTGAAAGAAGGGTGAAGTTGAAGGGCGGCCTTGGCCGCCTTGCATCGCATGGCGGATGAGAATAACAGGCAGTTAGCGGCATCAGTACTTACTGCTGTTAATGCGAGTGGTCAACATTACGGCTTTGGTCTGCCTATGATAGCTAGTGAGAATATAATCTCACCAATGGTTCGAAAAGCAACAAATAGCGACCTTCATGGTCGCTATGCAGAAGGCCTTCCCGGCAAACGATATTACCAAGGGTGTGACGATTTTGATGACATTGAATCCCTAGGGATTAAGTTGGCAAAACAGGTATTCAATGCTAATTTTGTTAATATTCAATCAACTTCAGGAACTGTCTCAAATATTGCTGCTCTGAAAGCATTAACTAAGCCTGGTGACAAAATTTCTGCAGTTTCAACTGCAGATGGAGGCCATATTTCACACGCCCGTATGGGTGCAGTTGGTCTACGAGGTCTAGACCTTCACACATATCCTTGGGATGAAGCAAGGATGGAGCCTGATGTAGATGCTGCGTGTGCAATGATACGTGATTTAGAACCCAAATTAGCATTGGTGGGTCAATCGGTATTTCTTTTCCCAACTCCTCTCCAAGAGATGGCGGATGCAGCTCACGAAGTTGGTGCCAAAGTGATGTACGATGGGGCCCACGTTCTCGGACTAATTGCTGGGGGACAATTCCAAGACCCCTTGCGAGAAGGTGCTGATGTAATGACTGGTTCATCGCACAAAACATTCCCTGGGCCTCAAGGTGGGTTCATGATTTCTGATTCTGACGATGAAAAATTCCAACGCAAACTCAACTCTGCTATTTTTCCTGGCACCAATTCCTCCTATCATTTACATCATGTTGCCGGCAAGGTGGTAGCATTAGCCGAATTTGCTGAATTCGGCGCTGACTACGCCGCTGATATCATTACTAATGCCAAGGCGTTTGGAGAGGCAATGGCAGCAGAAGGGTTTGATGTCTTAGCAGAAGAGAGGGGGTACACTGCTAGCCATCAGATATTGACTCGTCATGGGGGACAAGATTCAGGTGCCGGTGCTAAAGCAGCGCAATTATTGGAAGATGCTGGCATCATTACCAACATGAATATGCTTCCAGGTGATACCAAAGCACTGACTCCTTCTGGCTTGAGATTGGGTGTTCAAGAGTTAACTCGTGTCGGTATGGATGTGGATGAGATGGGCGTCGTTGCTAGTTTGTATGCCCGTGTTCTTCTCAATGGCGAGGACCCCAGTTCAGTGAAGAGAGATGTGCAGGCGCTCAAGGGTGAGCACCAAACAGTGCACTATTGTTTTGACCAAGGGCCAGCGTACCCATAATCACAAAATGTCAATTATTCTACTTTTAGGTTGAGTTGGCTTATCTGATAAGATGAAAGCGTGACGTAATTTTTCCTTCTGTTGGTTGGTTAAATCTTCTCGATGATAGATTGTTACTAATGGTTCACCGGATTCTACAGGTGAGCCGATATGGGTGTCAATTATCATGCCAACTTGCATGTCAAGTTGATCATCAATATGTTTCCTTCCTGCACCCAAGTCCGAACTTATTTTGGCAAGAGTTAGAGCATCTATGTCGCAAACATGGCCTGCTTCAGTAGAGCATATCTCTGTTGTCTTTAGGGTCGTATTGAGCAGGCCAAGTGATTTTAGAAGGGAGTTTTCACTGACAAATATGTCCTCATCAACTCCTTGATTAATGCACATATCAATGAATTTCTTCATTGCTGAACCGTCATGTAACGAATCATGAATCATATGGGCGCCTTCATCGCGGTCATTGGATATTCCAGCTGCAGTCAACATTATTCCTCCTTGAACACATACCAATTCCTCAAGGTCAGCGGGGCCATTTCCTCTCAGTGTCTCTATTGACTCTAAGACTTCTAATGAGTTTCCGATTGCAAAACCAATAGGGGTATTCATCTCGGTGAGAGTAACTGTTGTGTTCATCCCTAATCCCTCACCTGTAGAAGTCATACTGGCTGCTAATTCCCGAGCGTCTGCTTCATTTTTCATGAAAGCGGCTTTGCCGACTTTGATGTCCATTACTAATGCTGATAGACCTGCAGCCGCTTTTTTTGACAGAATTGAGCCGGTTACTAGTGGAATAGAAGCAATTAATCCGGTCACATCTCGAATAGCATACATTCGCTTGTCAGCAGGAGCAATATCACTAGTTTGCCCAACAATTGCACATCCTATTTTTCCAATTTGAGCGCGTAATTCATCATTGCTCCGAGATACTTTGTATCCAGGTATTGATTCTAGTTTGTCGAGGGTACCTCCGGTGTGGCCCAACCCTCTTCCTGAAATCATTGGTACTTTACCTCCGCATGCTGCTACCGCTGGTGCAAGTGGTAGTGAGACCTTGTCCCCTACTCCACCTGTACTGTGCTTATCTACAACCAAATGAGTCCATTCCTTTGGCCAATCAAGGACCGTTCCGGAGTGCACCATTGCATGAGTTAACTCAACAGTTTGAGAATCACTTAGGCCATTTTCAAACACAGTTCTAAGCCAATCTTCCACTTGTTTATCGCTCAGAGAACCGTCAACAATGCCATCAACAGCTTGCTGAATTTCAGATGTCATATCCTATCTCCGATAAACCATTTTTTGGTTGATTCACTGTTTTTCTTCATTGTATTTTTCACGCAATTGATCTACTGTCCATCCCTGATTTAGTAATTCTTGAACTTGTTGTGGCGCCCAACCTTCAAACTCAAATCCATCAAGAAGTGGTGCACCATGAACTCCATCATGTCGGCCTACAGCATCGTCACGACTAGAGAGAATCTTCGGGTCTTCTGTTAGACTACCGTCCAATACGGGGGTATCAGCTCCATCCGTAGTTTCGTTTTCTTCTCCTTCAAATGCCGCATCTTGAGCAACTGCTATCGCCAAATCAAATGAATCATCCTTTACCACTCCGCGGGCAGATTCTCTTCCACTCAACAGGACTGCAACAAGAGCGATTACCAATGCTATCATCGCTACTCCGACTATTCCTAGCAATACTCTTGCTGCTGCTGAATCCAATGGGTCTTTTGCCTCGGGAATCGTTGGGGCAGTAGTATTATCGTTGTTGGTTCCATCAGTATTATTTCCAATATCAACCATATTTGAACCACAGTCTGTCTGTTCTCCATCAGCAACGCTATCGTTATCTGCATCGGCGAATAAAATAGCATCAGATGCAGGGATTTGTTTCAAGGTTGCAAATATCAATTCATCAGAATCACGGATACAATCTCCATCAGTATCTGCATTATTTGGGTCAGCACTAATTCCCATCTCTTGTAAATTATCAAGCCCATCTCCATCAAAATCATGTGATTGTTCAGGCACTGAACTTCCAGGCATAATAGATGATGTTCGGTTCAATCCATACTCAAGTTCCCAAGCATCAGGCATATTGTCACCATCTGTATCAGTGTAGATGTCCAATCGATTCCAATCTTCTTCAAAAGATGATAGATACCAATCTGCCAATTGATCGTTATGAATTACTATCCCCATCTCTCGGTTTCTCAATATTGCATTAGAATTCCAGTTGATTGAAGAAATCAAAACAGATTCCCCATCAACGATTACTCCCTTGTTATGCAATTTGGTGATTCTTTCAGCAGGTGCCATTAATATCGCAGTTGCGTCATAGCCATCTGTACGATTCCACTGATTATTGAAATGGTTTACAGTATCACGAATATCGTCATCATAATTCACATAATATCCGTTTATCAGTAACCTTACGGCAACGCCTCTCGCGAGTGCTCTTTCAATCGCATCTACCAGCGGATTGTCTCCAAAGCCCCAGTGCCACCCCATGTCAAAACCTTGCAATGAAAGTTCAATACTAGTGTTTGCTGAGTCAAGGAGATTAATGATACCCGATACACAATCATCGGGGCAGGTCAACACTTGTCCCGTAAAGTCACCAGAAATTACAGGTGGTGTTATGGTTGGAGGTACTGCCTCTAGGCCACTTGGTCCGTAAGATGTCCAGCCCGATGGTTTACCAGTTGTTGGGTCCATCACACTGTAACTATTCAGGTGAGGGTGACTGAGGTTTTCATCCCATGACATCCGACTCATCACCAATTGTGCCACATCTTGTGAGTTGATGACTAGGCCCCAATCTCGGTTAGAAGAGTAATCGCCAGCAGGGAAAGTTGATTCTTTGATATTTCCAGACCCGATCCACACCGACTCTCCATCTCTTACCGCAATTTTACTGTGGATATATTGGTAAGGTGCTGGTGGTGCATTCTCACCACGAGGATTCCCCATCCAATATACTGTGATTCCTCCAGCGTACAATTCGTATGCCATCCCTCTAACTTTGTAGAGATCATCTTCATCCTCAAGTGGGTCTTCTTCAAGAATAATTGTGATGTCTACATTTGCTTGTGAAAGCTGAATTAGTTTTGCAACAACATCGTTGCTCATCAATTCATAGACATGAATGTGTAATTCAGTAGTACTTCCATCAAGCCATTCAGTGAACTGGTAAAGACTTCCATCTGGTGATGCCATTGGTTCTAGTGAACCAGTGGTCGAAAAGACTCCTGAATCACAAAACATGCTGGCTCCGAGTCGAATCCAGCGGAATTCCCAGTCAGCACTTGTGTTGGTGTCTATAATATCGTTACAGCCATCACCACGCATGTAAATCAAACCTTGAGTGGTGGTAGGTGGAGTAGAAACTGCAGGTCCTGTCCAACCTGAAACCGTGGCAAGACCGTTACCATAAACGAAAGTATCAGCGATAACCCCATCCGGTGAAATTAGTTGAAGAGAAGAACCGGAATCATACATCCAAGGTGAATAATCCAAAACTTGATTCATATCAACAGCATTAATCCCTCCATCCTCTGAAAGGTTGTTAGGTGATTGAGTGAGGGTCACAGATTCACCAGGTTGAAGATTCAATCCATTGAAAGTTCCAGAATTACCAGTACCATCGGATTTGATTCTGTTAAGGTGCCATCCAGCAAGATTGAGAACACTATTCCCCATGTTAGTGATTTCAATGAATTCGTTGTCACGGTTGTAAATTTGCCCTGGCATGATTTTTGTGAACCATACAGGGTCTTCAGGGTCCCAAGGCGTAGGTTCGGGATTTTCATCTCCTGGAGTGGGCCACATAGTATTGAGCCAATCCTCTGACCATGCGCCAGCATCACCTTCGATGCTTCGACAGTTTTCAGAAGTTGACCAAACAACTTCTTGTCGCACATCTCCATTAGGGTCTCTTAGGTCAATCATTTCATCGAAATTGGATAAGAAACCATTGTTTTCAGGGATTAATACAGCATATTCTCCTGCATCTAGATTCCACCAGTCACTACGATCATATGCTACGCCTGCAGCATAATGTTGTAGGTATAGAGATTGCAAAACCATAGCATCTCCACTATCGGCAACCACTAACCAGCGTGATAGATTAATTGTAACAGAATCAGGATTATGGATTTCCAACCAGTCACCATCAATTCCAAGATTTCCGCCTGTGCATTGAGGCATTACTTCATTCACTTCAAGAGTAGTTGCTCCAGTGTAAGGATTGTCGAACAGGGGGTTTGCATATCCTGGTGTAGGCCAAGGCGAGTGAATCCATTCGTCAGCAATATCATTACCCGAAACAAGAGTTGAATTTAGTGGTGTAAGAGAATAAACTAGAGTTTGAACAACTTCTCCTTGATTATCAATAAGCGAAACCGCATCACCGCTATTTTGGAGGCTCATAGAACGTCCATTTCTCCACACAACTAGGTGCTCACCTGCATCTAGTTCCCAATCAGAACTGATTGATTCGTCGAGGCCTGGGATGCTCTGTGAATCTAGAGCAAGTGAGGTATTCCTACCATCTCTAATCTTCCAGCCTTGGAAGGATGCAGTATCGTTGCCGACATTTACGATTTCAACCCATTCCCCTCCGGGATAAAGGTTTGAATCTGAACCTGCAGGGTTAGGCATTAATTCTGAGATTCTAAAATCAGCGCTTTCGTTGACTGAACTACTCATCTGGTTTGGATTGGCCATTGCAGGGGTTGCCCATCCCGAAACCATCATCGGTTGGGCTGGGAGGTTTGGATCTGTTGGGATTGCAGTTCTGTTAGAACCGAAATCAGCACTCCAGCTAACAGAATCTACGATATTTCCGCTAGCATTAACCAATGAAATGGTGTCACCATAAATCAGCATTTGACCAGATGATGGTGGGGTTGAAAGGACTACATAAGAATCAGAATCAATTAGTAATCCACTACCTGAGTCTCGGGCTGAAAAACCGGCATCTAAGGGAAATATTTGAGCTGTTCCTGTGATAATATTCCAGCCTGCAACATCCACAGCAGAGTCTGTATTTCGGTGTGATAATTCAATCCAATTTCCATTTGGATAGGGCAACCAACTATTAGTTGCATTTACCATCACTTCATTGATACGAACTGGGCTACTACTGTTGACATTTCGTGCATCTGCCCCCATAGGTGTTGGGAATAGAGACATGACCCAGTTTCCAGTACCTGTTGTTGGAGCGATGAATGAATGCCCTGGGATACCGATATTGGTGTAGTTAGCAGCCGAGACATATTCTCCATCAGGGTTCACTAAGAAAGCAGAATCGCCACCATTGTTGAAAACACCATACTGGCTCATACCGTTGGTTGCAACGATTCTCCGCTCATTTGGTTGAATCATATGTGAAACATTGTAGTCCACAACATGAGTGTAATTCAGATTCATTATGTTGCCAGTTAAATCTTTGATTGACCAACCGCTGAGGTTCATAGCCGCATTTCCAGTATTTTCAATTTCAATCCACTCACCGCTAGGATAAGTGCCATTGTCGTTAGATGGCCATGCGTCAGCCAAAACCTCAGTGATTCGCAGGTCACTGGTATTCCATGTAGGTCCACTAACTCCACCTCCAGAGTTTATCGTTCCCGGTGTGATGGTAGATACTTCATCCCAATCAGCAGTTGATGAACTTCCTTCAACCAGTGAGTTCCCTTGATTAGCATACACTGACCAAGTTGCTTGATGTTGAATAACTGAATTTGAGTTGTACAAAGACACGACTCCTTGGGTATTTGTCATACAGTGTCCACAAGATTGCCCATCACCATTTCGTGCAATCACCATATAGTCGCCCGCTGGGATAATCAGATTCTGAGCATTTTGAGGCCATACTACGGTGACTGGAGAAGATGTGATTGAGATATCCATCTGTCTTGAGGAGTGGTCTTGGAGATACCATCCTGAAAGATCTACATCCGTACTTCCGCTGTTGTACAGTTCAACCCATTCACCAGTTGTCCAATCAGAAGGTCCTACCGCACCGGTTTCTTGGCCTACAGCATTAACGAATAGTTCGTTGAGGCATACCGCTCCTGTACATCCGGTACTTTTTGCTCCAGCCATTTCCGGTTCAAATGCACTTTCAAGCATTACTGCTTGTGGGCTGAGAAGCATTAGTAGCAGAATTGAAATTATTGTTAGTTTTGGTTTTACCATCGGTCACACACCCACTGGGTCACTTTGAGGCTAGGTGCCCACCTCATTAGAATTTGCCTCGCCCTAAGGGCGAGACACTTTCATGTAAATCCAAAAGAATCAACCTTTTGTGCAAATGTGTAAATCATAATTGGAACAAGAATGATACCCATTCCATGGCTTCGCCGTATACCAATTCTTGGCGGCATCAATCCAAGAATTGTACCAGCGATTAGCACCCCTATTCCAATCCAACCAGTGGATAACCAAACTAGGATTGTGACGAATACAATCACACCCATAACTAGAGACCGGAGTGGAATTAGTTCATGCAATTTCAACATCCCTTTTCCAACTTTAATCATGAGCGGTACAGCGATTAGTCCTGATGCTACAGTCACCGCTAACAATCTGATGAAATCAGGAGGTGGTTCAATTCCTGTCCACGGATCAATTGGATACATCATATTTAGCGCAAGAGCTGCCCCTGAACGTGGCCTGCCAACCAAGTATAGGAAAGCGAGAACCATCACAGTTACCGCTGTGTTGGTGGCAGATAGGATTGCAATTACTTCCAAATCTTGCTGACTTGTTTGTGCTTCAAGGTCTAGGTCTGGAGAGACTTCTCTCTCCTCTCTTGCTGATTGAATAAGCGCTAAGTCTTCTTCTGATAATGGTGCACCACCAACCATCATGGCTGCTGATTCATCATTCAATAAGTTGCGTTGTTCTGGCTCAATTATTGCTGCCCTTGGTGATGAGCCGTCATCAGGTATTGCTGCAACTATTCCGCCCTCAGCCATAGCCTCTGCTTCCTTGCGTCTTGCAATAGCCTGCATCGCTGGATGGTTGGTTTGCCCGGGCCCAAATTCAAAGTCAGCAGGGATGTAATCAGGGTCTTTCCATTTCCCTATAAAATTCCGCACAGTCATCACAACAACGGTTGCTTGGGCTGCAGTCATCCCAGGCAAAATAGCCATCACAGCAGCACAAATTGATGATAAAAAGCAAGGAATCATGAGTGGTCCTGGGTCTGGTAATTCCCAATCATCATCTTGAGGTGGCATTTCAGAAGTTGTAACATAGATATCAAGCAAGTTTGCTATACCAAACAGCCCCGCAAGACCCGGCATCAACATTGTAGCATTTGGCATCCCAACCGGAGAGCGCCCAGGTAATTCGAAAACAGCCCAGCCATAAAATCCACTAAGAAGGAAAAAGGCAGTTGCAACAATCATTCCTGCAATATTGGAATTATCTGTGAAACTGAAATCAAATTCCCTTCCAAATAATTTCACTTTCCAACTCTTACTCATCGCTTGCATCCACGTAGGCCAAGCTAATCTAGTAGTTTCAGTCAAGATTAGAAACATCGAAATGGCCAATAATAAGTAAGGTAATATTTCACGACTGTCCTCATAAAATCCTAGTCCTGGATTTTCTCCAAATAAGAATCGAGCAAAAAGCAATAATGGGATTGACAACAATAACCCAAGTTGAGAACCGCGAGCAGAGTAGGCAACCCCTTGAGTTGCTTTACCCGCAAGTAACATTCTGTGTCCGGGGAGTAGAGCAAGTGCCGTATCACCATCAGGTGCCCCAACAAGCGCGCTAGGGATGTAATTCAGGAACGTGTGAACAGTCCCCATTGCTACAATAATTGCTGCAACGGCAGAAAGAGGGATTCCAAGACCGATTGCTAAAGGAGTTAGACTAAGCGCAATCAATGCAACATTGTTGACGTGAAATCCGGGAATTAATCCAGTCATACAACCTAGGAATACACCAATGAAAAACGACCCCATGAGCCATAACCACTCAGCTACCCAAATTTCCATTCAATCACCCCTGGTAAATTAGCGACGGTCAAGACAAAGTTGCACTTCACGTTCAATTACCGTTTCTTCAGTTGATAATCTCCCATCCCAAAATAGAGGAGTAGCACCACTCGCTTCTTGTGTGGCTAATTCTGTCCCATCGCCAATAAGACAGAGTCGCTCCCCTACTTGTGTGCCTTCGCGGTTAATCCACAGTGTGCCATTTTCTTCGCTTACAACACCATTAATTTTGACGAGAGTATTGATGTCCCATTGCCATTGGTCATATCCATCTGTCCAAGCAAGTGTTGTTACTGGGATTGGTTCGTTTTCCCAAATTGATATGCTGTGTACTTGAAGAAGTAATCTGGCATCTACTGAATCCCAGATCAAAGTCGCTGAGACATTGACTTTAGTTCCTGTTTCAATCCATTCAGATCGTGCACCTTCAATGATAATTCTCATCTTGGTAGAACGAGTGAAATAATCAGGGCCATCAGCCAAGTAACCTTTGTTATAATCTGGTGAGATTGAACCGTCAATCCAACCGACTAGATTCAGGGTTTGATTACGGTAAGCATTGGGGTCTCTTACAAGAGTTGAAAGTTGGGTGGTTGGGCCTCCGAAATCTCCGGTTGGGTTGATGGCATTAGTTACTTGGCCGTGATCGAGGCATAATTGTATTCTAGATTCTTCCCATACTAGCCGACCACTGAAGTCACCAATGTCTCCTGATGTGTCATTTTCATGGGGTAATAAACATAGTTTGTTAGTTTCACCTGGTCCCATGATCCACCATACACCACTATCATTGTAGGCCTGGCCTTCAATGGTTACAAGGCTACCAATATCGTAAGACCAAGATGTTGAATCTGCACTCCATGAAAGTCGCTTTGCACCAGCTGCGTGCAACACTTCAATTTGAGTTGCATGAGTTTGTAGTTGCCAACGGAAATCCCGCTCCGACCAGCGAACCCAGCCAGTAACTATGATTTTTGAACCGGCTTCATAACTTTGGTCAAGCCGCCCTTCAATTGCTACAGAGATAACATGGTCGGCATTTCCATAAGAGGGGTGGTCCATCAAACTAGATATTTGACGAGTCACATTTCCTTCTAAAACATCACCTGAATAACCAACAATTGTGATTAGGTCCCCGTCAAATTCTGTTGGGTCATGAGAAACACCAGTCAAATTGAC
>JAQXFA010000094.1 GCA_029250565.1 Candidatus Thalassarchaeaceae archaeon | reverse complement strand
AGCGCGATATGGCGAGGCAAACTCTTCAGTTTCCAATCATTGTCCAGTCCTATTGCAACGGTATTTTCGGTTTCAGGTAAGTCCAATGCGAGTAAGGTTCGAGCTAAACTTGGTGCGTGAGCAGGGCCATCATGGACCACATATATCCCGCCCGCTTTTTCAACCATCTCACGTTGTGTTTCATCTTCCCCAAGAGAGATGACAACAACCTCGTCCACAAAGTCAGTACCGCGGCTTACAGCCGAGCCGAGCCGAAGCGATTGTTCCCGAGCAACAAACACTAATCGCATGCTTCCCAACTCTTCGTCGCGCCGGTCTAAGGGTTAATGATTCGCCTTGCGAAGTAGCAAAAAGGTGGAACTCATTGAAAGACCGTGCCTGCCGCCGCCGAATTAATGCGCAACGGATGGCGGGTGGCAGTAGTAATGCCTGCATTCAATGAGCAACTGCAAATAGAGTCAGCAATCAAATCTGTACCGCCATGGATAGATTCGCTGGTAGTAGTAGATGATGGCTCAACTGATTTGACACATCAAAAAGCCACATCAGTTCTTCCACAGTTTGGAAAAATCGTCAGAACGAATGGCCTTGGTGTAGGAGGTGCAATCTCTACGGGATACGCAGAGGTGATTTCTCAACTGAAAAGTGATAATGTTAGCACCCATGATTGGGCTGTTGTTGTAATGGCTGGCGATGGGCAAATGGATCCTAATGATATTGACAATCTTCTCACTCCCCTCACAAGAGTTCCATTCGTCAAAGGTGATCGCTTCTCACACCACGAAGGGTTAGGGAGAATGCCGAAAAACAGACGCCTTGGCTCATGGGTGCTAGGAAAACTAACCTCTCTTGCAAGTGGTCGTGAGGTGAATGACCCACAGTGTGGTTACACAGCGGTTACTGTTAATGCATTACTACAATGGGATTGGGTAAGTGAGTGGCAAGGATATGGTTACCCAAATTGGTGGTTACTGAATATTGGTTCGGACTCAATTCCGTTTGAATCAGTGCCGGTGAAATCGGTTTATCGTGATGAAAAATCTGGGATTAAAGTCTTCAAGTTTTTACCTAGGATTTCACTTCTTTTGTTAACGGGATTATGGCGTAGAGGTTGGAATTGGTATGTTAGAGGTGAGGGGAAAACCCCGATTACTTCACGGCTTGCAGTAACTTCTACGTGGTTTTCATCGCTATTACTACTGACTACATTACCGATGTTGGTGTTGCTTGAACCACCATCTTTAGCGCTGATTCCAGCATTATTTGGCTTGTTGGCTGTGACTTGGAAATTGGACCAAAATGAAGTCCATCGCCGACTCAACCGAATCTCAATGCAAAATAGTGATGGGCCCGTCCAGATTTGAACTGGAGTCTAAGCGTCCCAAACGCCCAAGCATAGGCCAGGCTAACCCACGGGCCCCAACAGGGTTGCCACCGACCTACCTTTCATGAACCTGTTTATTCCAACCACTCCCATTCGGTTGAGGTATCACGCATCAGTAATCCTTGAGATTCTGCCATATCAATCAATTCTTGAGCATCAGGTAGCACAATTCCTCTTCTATTCAACTCATTTTGAACAGCGATAATGTTGAGTTTTCCATTTTCATCAACTAGGTTACTTAGAAGTTTTAGTAGTGCAGGGGCGGAGGCACTATCTTCTTGGTAATCTTGGTAATCATCAGTCTTGATTTTACGTTTCATTTCATCTCTAAGTTCTGGCGGTACATTGGCAAGAGATACTTTTTGTTTGAGGTCTCCACTATCCTTTGCTCTTCCAACAATGGGGTGTTCTCCACTCTTACCACACCCAGGGCAAGTGAATGTTTTGTCATTTCTTAAATTACCAAAATGCCTCTCGCAAGAAGTACAACGAATTACCAAAAAAACCCGCTGCTCTTCTGTCATCAATGGCGCCTCATAATTAGAAAGAGAAATCACCGCTATTCGTTTTTTTAGAGGGTCGGCTCGAGCCTGCTCCAGGTGTGAAACCTGCGCCCGCGCTCTTTGTTAGTCCACCTCGAACCCTCCCCACTGGTCCCGATTGCATTTTCATTGTATCAGGTAAGATTAGTGCGGCAAGAGCACAGCCATGGTGGTCTTTAGCTGCATTTACTTCATCAACTGCAATCTCGTGTTTCACCACTTCAAGATCACGTGATGCTAATTTACGCTTCAAATTCATTTTGAGCATCAATTCAGTCTCTTCGTATGATTGGTCTGTTGCTAGGGTTGCAACGATTGAACATTCGTCACCTTCGGGGGTGACGCATTGTGCCCATGCAACACCTGCTGATGCAATACCTCCATCGTATGCGTATGATTCTGCAATATGGCATTCCACAAGTGAACCCATTGCCAAATCTTCTGGGGGAGTTGGTTCAAACCCCATCGGTAGCATTGCTCCTTCCATGCGTATAAGTCTTGAATCCCCTAAACCCAATTCAACTAAGCATTGGTCAAACGCATCTTCTTTGGTATCACCCCATGGTGCTACTGATGTCATCAACCAACCGGTACAGGAGCCTTCGGCTCGTCTGCGCCCTGTATCAACATTGAAGTCCATGAGAGGCGCAGATGGGTTGGGTTCATCAAGTGGCCGGCGAATCGGTTGTTCATGCAGTGGCGCCGTCTCGCACCAGCCTTGCTTGTGGTCTGCCTCATGTTGCTAGTTGTTGCATTGAAAACTCAAGATGCCGGTGGAATCTCTCAAGAGGCTTTTGCAGTCTTGCTGATTTTGTTTATTGGCATGTTCAGTTTTATTGTATTATCAGCGCCAGAATCAAACGAAATACGAGATTCATCCAAGTCTTTCAAAACTGAACAAACTACCTCTAGCAGTTCTCAATTGTCTGAGTCTACTTTACCAGACCCATTAGATGAAGGATTTGATTCACCTCTAATGTGATTTCAAATCAAGTTGCTTGAGTCCATGTGGCTCAAGGCGTAACTCTGCGTGAGTCACGCGGGAAAGGAATTACTTCTCGGATATGGTCCGCACCTGCTAACCAAGAGCAAACTCTGTCAACACCGAGTCCAAATCCTCCGTGTGGTACACCTCCAAATCGTCGCACATCAATGTAAAATTCGTATGCATCACGTGGAGTCCCCTCCTCATCTATACGCTCAAGAATCTCTTTTTCACTCCAGGTGCGCTCGCCTCCACCAATTATTTCTCCATATCCTTCGGGTGCTAGGAGATCATGGCACAGAACATACTTCGGGTCATCGGGGTCTGGTCTATGGTAGAACGGTTTTGCAATTCTTGGATAATGTGTGAGGAAGTGAGGTACATCAAAATCTTGGGTCAGAATTTTTTCTTTCGAATAATCCAAATCTTGTCCCCATTCAATATCAACACCCATTCCCTGTAAAGTTTCAACCGCTTCATCGTATCTCATTCGAGGATATGGATTATCGGCATATCTTGCTACTAAGTCTAGATCACGTCCAATGCTTTCTAGTTCATCAGAACGATGTTCAATTAAATCACTTGCAATTTTTCTAACGACACCTT
>JAQXFA010000093.1 GCA_029250565.1 Candidatus Thalassarchaeaceae archaeon | reverse complement strand
CCATCCCCATTAACATCCCCTAATGCTCCACAAACAGAATAGTCATTATCGTAACTTGTCCATGAGTCTTGCTGATCTAGAAAATAGCCATTAGGTGTATTCACTGCGTAGTGAACTGTGTTATATCCTGCATTAACATTAACCAAATCATCCCATCCGTCTCCATTGATATCTCCTGCAATTAGGTCATAAGTATCGTCTGCAGAATTACTTCTCCAAAGATGACTGTTTCCTTGTGGTAATCCCGTATTTGACCCTACATAAGCGTAATTTCTACCACTGTTGTCACCAATTATAATATCTAAATTACCGTCGTTATCAACATCAAACCAGAGGATATCTTCCGCATGAAAACTCTTCGTAGATGGTGTACTCCAAACCATATTGAACACATTGCCATCATTTTCGTAAACTCGGCTAACTTCCCCCATTGCATTTCCAACTGCTAGGTCTAAATCCCCATCTCTATCCATATCTCCTAGGTCAACACTCCAACTCCATGAGTTGGTTCCATCGTACCAATAATTAACATCATCAAGATGGTGGCCCCCATTGATATACAATATAGGACCATCAATACCATCTGCTGTTGCGAAATCTAAATCACCGTCTCCATCAACATCACCCCAAGCTGAATATGCAGAATCTCTTTCTTCATTAGAAGCCCAAGTGTCTCTCATACCGTAGTAGTATTGGCCATTAAAAGTGTGAATATAATCTGGTTCGTTAGCAGTAGAATCAAGGATATCTAAATCTCCATCTTTGTCCACATCTGCAAGTTTGACATCCATTGTCAAACTAGTGTTTTGACTAGCCCATGTTGCTGTGGTAGTGAATCCAGGGCTAGTTGCCCAATTTCCTGAATTAATGAACAATTCATTTACTTCATTTCGGTTACCAACCACCAAATCGTTATCTCCATCCCCATCCACATCTCCTAATGAAATTGATGAGGTGGGATAAGATTCCACACTCTGCCAATACGGAGTCGTAGAAAATCCGCTCATCGAGTTCATGTAAACATGATTTTTCTGTCCAGCAGCCCCTTCAATCAAATCAAGGAATCCGTCATTGTTAAGATCAGAGAGTTCAATATCTAATGTTGCCCTATCTGTGCTTCTAACCCATGAAGGGTTTGAGGAGAGGGTTCCCCCATTATTGAGAAACAATTCAATACCCTCATAGTAGATTCCAACCATTAGGTCCAAGTCACCATCATTATCAACATCACCCCATGCGAGACTAGTCATAGTTGAATCTGCATCATTGTTCCCAAAAGTGTAAGACCAAAATGGACTGCTTTCAAAAACACCATCTACATTTCGATAGATTTGGGCTGGTCCTTCATAATTAATTTCTGCTAGGTCTAAATCCCCATCTCCGTCTACGTCACCAAGGCCGATGTCCATTGTCACATGAGAATTTGGACTGACCCATTCAGGAATTGATTCTAATTTGATTCCATCATTAAGATACAATTCATTTGGAGAACCGCTATTCCCAACCACCAAGTCAAGAGATCCATCAGAATTAATATCACCCCACTCTACAGCAAGTGAGTGGGTTCCGAGAGGATTAACAATTACAGGTTCAGATCGAAAAGGTGCCTGCATTGGATCGTTTTTACAGGGTTCGATAAGATTAGTACAAGCAGTTCCCTTAATGCGATACCCATCGTATAATGCAGGATCTAATGGGTGTGTATCTACACCATTTGTATTTCCATCACCATCCCAATCATTTGTTGTGACATTGTATGGTCTGCTTGGCTCCCACCATTTACCAGTAGCAATATGGTATCCTCCTTTTGATTGATTGCTGTAGCTGTTTTTTTCACTAATTTCTTGTGCACCATCTTGCGTGGATAATTGTTCGTTATAATTTACACTTGATGCTAACATTAGAATCATTATTGAGGCACAAAAAATGGAAGTAACCCCACGATTCATGGTTGTTGGTCAGGTTCAAGCGATTATATCGCTTTTCACGCACGCGCGGGCGATGCGCCGATTTTGATACTCTTGACAAGTTAGCCAAATGGCCATAAATCGATTAAATTGAGGTGTTAAGTTCTCGCCATGTCTGTTCATCAGGGTCTTGGGATTTGATACGGGCAAGTAATTGCCCAACGACTGCAACCGCAATTTCAGCAGGAGTTTCAGCCCCTACATTGAGTCCAATAGGGCAGTCAACTTGGTCGAGGTATTGTTGTTCAATACCTGACTCCAAAGCGGACTTAGAGAATGCTTCCCACTTACTCTTTGAACCAATCACTCCAATTCTACTTCTCCAAGCACTCGGGTCTTCTTGTTGAGCTAAAAGCATCCCTTTCAATAATTCTTCATCAACAGACCATTCGTGACCAAGTAACAAGATATCAGAATATTTTGCTAACTCAGATGCACTCTTCCCAGTCAAGAAATTAGATGCTGATGAGTTGTGAAGCCCTACTGCATTAGGGAATATTTCCGGGTCAGTATATTCGTTTCTAACGTCAAACACTGAAAATTTCCAGTTGAGCAATCCACATGCGTCTGCAATTGCTTTACCACAATGACCGCCGCCGCAAAGAAGGATGTGTGGCATCGGTTGAATCACCTCAAAGGAGAGCGTAACCCGCCCTCCACAAAGGCTGTTGAGAGGCGTTCCTGCATGACCTTTTGCCTCTGTGTGAAGTTGAAAAGTCTCAACAAAACCTCCTTGTTCACCATTCTTTTCCTGAAGCAGAGTTGAGAGTTTTTCGCAGGCCGTTAATTCAAGGCCGCCACCGCCTACAGTACCAAACTGTTCACCAATGTCTGAGAGTGCTAGTCGTGCGCCAGGTTTTCTTGGAACCGAACCACCAGAAGAGAGCACAGTAGCCACTGCAACACGCCTACCATTAGCCAGTTGGGCAGTAGTCCAGTCCAATACCGTGTGTGTCACGGAACTTGCGAAGGCGCCCCTCCCCTTTGATTTTGGGAAGGACAAAATTTTGAGAATATTATTCAACCAATGTCATATCGGAGAGATTGTTAGCATGGCTACGATTGGAGATGTCCTTGAGATTATAGTCACCAGCATGCGTGACGCCTTTCTAGCGGTGACCGTATTCGTCGCAGCCATGGTTCTGTTATTCAGTTGGCTCCAATATGCGACCAGTGGACGATTCGTTGAGTATATTCGAGAACGAAAGAAACTGCAACCTGTTATCGGTGCGTTGATGGGATTGACTCCTGGTTGTGGTGGAGCCATTGTGATGATGCCGATGTATGCCCGTGGGTATGTTACCTACGGCACCGTAGTTGCGACCTTGATTGCTACACTTGGTGATTCTGCCTTCGTCTTGATTGGTGCTGCTGTGATCGATTCTCGTTTCATTGCGCCCATGTTGGCCGTCCACGCCTTATCCTTCTGTGTTGGTGTATCATGGGGGTACCTTGTCGACGTAACTGGGACGACACCACGAAATCCACTCGGACGATACGGGCCAACATTTGGTGATGAAGAGGACCACCCCACAGAGGACGTAATTTCTCCGCTGGATGAACTTCCACGTGAGGTCCCTGAAGGACTTGGATACAAGATTCTACATCAAGGATACGTGATGTGGTGGGTCGTCACCGCATTGGGTCTGATTTTTGCGATTCTATTGCTCGTGTGGACGGGCCAAGATGCCGATTTCAGTCTTGAATTAGCTTACAACCCTCTGACGCTGAATGGTTTCATTACATGGATTGGATTACTCGGGACCACACTGTCTATCATATTGTATATCTCGCAGAAGAATTGGTTTGCTGACGATACTGAAGCGACCATTGGCGACAAACTCCATTCAATGCGCGAAACCATGGTGCATGCAGCTAGCGAGACCGCCTTCGTCACATTCTGGGTTATGATTGCCTATCTCGCCTTTGAATTTATGATGCTGTTCAGTGGTTTGGCTGAAGAAGATTTAGCCCAATACGGCGACGGTTTTGTTGTCGTCATCGTTGCGGCAACCATCGGTTTGATTCCCGGTTGTGGCCCCCAAATCATCGCCATCACCGCCTACACCAAGGACGTCATCTCATTCCCTGCATTGGCCGCCAACGCCATCAGTCAGGATGGAGATGCATTGTTTCCATTGTTGGTTCGTCACAAAGCTGCAAGCCTTTGGGCAACGGTTCACACCACCATCCCTGCAATCATCGTAGGCATCGTCCTAATGATGGCTGGAATCAATTTCTGATTCAAAGGGTAGCGTATCGAAAGACGCACTG
>JAQXFA010000092.1 GCA_029250565.1 Candidatus Thalassarchaeaceae archaeon | reverse complement strand
GAATTATTTGGTGAAATTAGACCTGCATCAACACTCGTTGTTGTGCACGAGTTAGTCAATCCAGAGATGTTGCTTGAAATCGAAGTTGAAGCAATAATTGATTGATGAATTATGTCAAACAGGACTTTGCTATCGCTGAGTTCAAAGACTGTGGGCCTAACACTTGGGGTAGTCCTATGCCGAGTTGGTTAGAGAAGCACGCTCCTCGCCGTTTCGATGAACTGGCAGTTTCCAAAGAAGTTCGTCGTGCACTCACTACAGTCAGTCTTTCAGGAAGCCCCCCTCATATGTTGATTACAGGTCCAGCAGGGGTTGGCAAGACCGCGGCTTGGAGATTAGTAGCGCGACAAGTTTTGGGTCCGGGTTGGAAATCCACAGCTCATGTATTGCAAGCAAGAGATTTAGTCGGAACAGCGGGAGCAATGCAAAAATTTGAGGATTTTCTTCGCCCATCTGGAAGAAAATCAAGAGATACATTAGCAGGTAGAACAAGTTTGGAGGCGTTTGACCGGTCAATGTGGGAAACATCGGAAACCGATGATCCGCCACCAGCGGGGATGGAATTGGCACCACCCGAAAAAGGAGTAACACCAGTTAGTCGTTTAATCGTGATAGAAGATGCTGACCACCTTGGTCCAAAACGACAACCGTATTTGCGTCGAATGATGGAATCAGAATCTGCAACATCTCGATTTATTTTCACTGCTAGAGCGCCGAGCAGAATTATGGATGCTCTGAGAAGTCGTAGTAAACACGTTCGAATAGCATCGGTTGAACCTGAACGAATTGAATCAATTCTTAAACAAGTATCAGCGAAAGAAATGGTTGAACCAGCGCCAGGGATTCTTGGTGACATCATTCATGTTAGTGGTGGCAATCTCAGAAAGGCGTTATTCACCTTAGAACTACTCACACGTACTGGCCAAATTGAGGACCGTTCATCAGTTCACAAGTTAGTAGCAGCATCAACTCTCCAAGGTGGGAGATTAATGGTGGAAATGGCTTTACGTGGCCGCATTATTGAGTGGCGTTGGGAGACTGAATATGGGCGTAAAAAGAAGATTTTATCGGGTGCGATGGCAGAACTTGATCGCCTAATGGGGGAACTATCTTTGGACAAGGATGATGTGGTATCACAACTACACAGAGTAATTACTTCTGGGCGTTTAATGCTGCCACCAGAATTGCAAGGAGAACTTCTCAACTATCTTGCAGAATGTGATGCTCGTCTTGGGCGTAGTTCCTATCCAAGAATTCAGTTTGAAAGATTTTTACATCAGGTGTCGGAAGCAGGATTACGGCATGGCATGGTAATGGCTTAATTGCCACAACCGTCATCTAAGGTGGGCCGGTCGAAAGGCTGGGCGCGTGGCCCAGCTGGATAAGGCGGCGGCTTCCTAAGCCGCAGATCGCGGGTTCAAATCCTGCCGCGCTCGTATCAAATAGATGCTAAACTCCAATGCGTCTCGTAGAGACGCTCGGCGTGGAGTTTATGATGCGCCGGCTAGTGGGAGGCCTTGATGGAAGCCTGGGATGTAGTCGTTGTAGGTGGCACTGTAGCCGGATTACGAGCCGCAATTGCGGCCCATGATGCAGGAGCATCAGTGACAATTTTAGAAGAAGGAGCAATAGGTTCAGGCGGTGCAACTACATCTGTTGAAGGCTTTGCAGTATCACTAAATGAAACCAATTATGACGGTCATGCCAATGACACAATCGCAGTTGGATTAGGTCAGTGTGACGAATCAACAGTCCGCCACAGAACCGCTTCTGCTTTTGATCACCTAGCGGAACTAGAGCGTTGGGGCCTAACTCTTCGCCGCGGGAAAAATGGATTACCTCTACTTAGTTCAGGACCAGGCCACACTCAATCAAGAGTAGCGACTACTGGCGATACCACGGGTCGTGAAATGTACACACTTCTCGAAGAGCAGTGCATGAAGCGAGCGATTTCTAGAAGAGGCGATATGCAATCTCTTTCTCTTGTAACTGATTCAAATGAAGTTACAGGACTAATCAGCCTAGATGTACAACGTGGCGAAATGGTTGCACTAAAGGCAAAATCAGTAATCCTCGCAACCGACGGTTTTGAATCGGCATGGAATGGAGGTAGCGGCGGAACGGGTCTTTGGTTAGCTTCTGATGCAGGGGTTTCTCTAAGTAATCTTGAGTTTGTAGGATGGAACCCTCTTAGCATGCAAATGCATGGATTACAACTTCCATTTGCAATCCTAGACGATGGGGCATCGGTTCGCTCTGCTTCAGGTGGTGACATTGAATTCTCATCTGAAGGTGGAATCTCCGAAGCTTCACTATCCTTGATCAATTCAGGTGAACAGTGTGTGTTGGACGCCCGTGTTCTAACTCGTGGTACTCCTGTATGGTATGGTGACACTTCTGAAAGAGTATCTTCCCGTCTTGGAGGTCAAATGAGCGAGACAGTGATTCCAATTTCACCTCAGGTTTCAACCACTATTGGTGGTGTGCCTTGTGATAATTCTGGAAAAGTATCATCCCACACTGGATTATTTGCCGCAGGAGATTGTGCTTGCAGTGGATTCCATGGTGCTGACATGGCTGTTGGTAACAGGTTGTTGGATTCCCTTGATGGTGGATGCAACGCTGGCGCTTCAGCGGCAGAACATGCTGCGGAATCACAATTTTCAAGTTCTGATGTAATTGATACTGCTTTGTCAGTAGCTGCTGCCCGTTTTGGTAAATTATTAGCAGCAACAGATTCTGGAATGACTAGAGGTCAGGTATCAACCCAATTGAATTCAATTATGTCGGATTCAATGGGAGTAAGCCGTGAAGGTACCTCCATGTCAGGCGCCGCAGAACGACTTTCACAACTTGCTGAGACTCAAATCACATTATCAGATGAAAGCCCAGTAATGAATACTGAGTTGGTTGAAGTTTTCCGTCTCGAAGGATTAGTGAATGTATCTCTAAATGCTGTTGAGTCAGCAATGGCGAGAACCGAGTCGTGTGGTAGTCATCAACGCAGCGATGAGTAATTTGTATTCATTGAATAGCCGCAATGTTCACCATCTCTGTCAACCTGCGGTAATCATGCGACTATATCCAATTCTCATCGTGCTGATGTTTTTTGGTGTTTGTTTATCTGGTTGCGTTTCATCTCCAAAAGAAGAACCATGTGAAGAGGGCCTTTCAACAATAGAATATTTGCCTGACCCAGATGGAGTCACAACTGCTAACATTAGATTAGCAGATTTAGATGGTAACGGTGTGGATGAAATTTTT
>JAQXFA010000091.1 GCA_029250565.1 Candidatus Thalassarchaeaceae archaeon | reverse complement strand
GCATCCTCTGCAATTTCAATATCTATGATGCCTTTTCCTTTGAGTAAAGCAAGTAGTAAACGTACGTTAACTTGGTTGTCCTCAACCACCAACGCCCGCACGCTCATAGGCAGAGCCATGCGGCGCTACCAATTCAACCTTTGCGAAATCGCATCTTGTGTAAAATGCATGCCACGATAGTCATGAAAAGGGACTTGAATCTCAACTATTGGATATGACAAGGGGGCACTGGGCCGTATGTGTTAGATTGTAAATATGGCTCAAACTTTGTTAGCAGTATATGTGAGGTGTTGCCAATGCTTAACTACGGACCGCTTTACGGCAGAACCAAGAGGGTTTTCCATGGCTGTAGGTGGCGCTTCATACAATGAGTTGTTTGAGATATTTTGGAACTGGTCTATCTTTGTAGGCGTCATAGTTTTTGGATGGCAAATACACCATTCATTCTTCTACCGCTCAAAGGACGGAGAGGTGCCGAATATTGATAATCTCAAAGTTGGAGAATTTCCGCTACATTACCACAATGGAAAGTTGGAAGCGGCGTGGATTATTGCCCCCTCTATCCTCATTATTTACCTCACCGTTCTCATCATTGGGCCAACATCCGATGTGTGGGAAGATCCTGATGCAATTGGAGTTGAGGGCGTTGATTACTTTGAAGTTGGAGTTACAGGCTATCAATGGTACTGGGACTTTGATTGTAGAGAATTAAGTACAGACCTTTGCGATGTGGGGGTTGATACAGATACTGGCTTAACCACGCTAATTCTGAAAAATAATACCATGTATCGAATTGATTTAACTTCTGAGGATGTAACTCATTCACCCTACTTCGTTCAATGGGGTGCAAAGGAAGATGCTGTGCCTGGACTACAGACTGCAATTTGGCTTCCAATTGATTTAACTGGTAAATTTTTCATTGATTGTGCAGAATTTTGTGGCGATGACCATGCATACATGACTGCGATTCTTGAGGTCCACGAGTGAGGTGATTATGGTGCAAGTAAATAAGAAATTTATCGCAATCTTCTCAATAGTACTAGTTGCAATGTTGTTAGCACCTAGTATGCAAGCGAGGCCAACAGGTATCTCTAATGTAGAAACAGGATGTTCTTGTCACGCTGGAAGCCCCAGTAGTGATGTGTCAGTTTTCATGACATTAGCAAATGGTAGTGCACTACCAGAAACATACAACGCCGCTGAAACTTATTCATTCTTAGTTGGTTTTACTGGCGGCCCTGGAGACGTGACTGCTGAAACTCAAGATAACTTGGGTGGATTCAATCTTGTTGCATCAAAAGGAACCCTTGCATCAACTGATGGCTCAACGCAATTAATGGCGGGACAGTTGACCCACACTGATTCAGGTAACGACCAAACATCTTGGGCAATTGAATGGACTTCTCCTGCGAGTGGGACATCAAGTTTTACCTTGACTGCTAATTCAGTTAATGGAGATGGAGGAGCTAGTGCTGATGACCACTGGGCTCAGTCAACCTTCACCATGAGTTCTATGGGTGGAGGAGCCGAGCCTTTGGAGGATGCTGATGGACTCGTAGTCCTATTCTCAGCAATCATTTTGGTAACGCTATTACTGTTTGTTGCTATAGTTTACGTATTCTACCGAATGAATCCTGAAGGCTTCAATTGGTCTGCTTTTGCACCTTGGCTTGCTGAATGGTTGACTAGCACAGACCACAAGAAGATTGGAACTCTTTACTTCGTAGCTGGACTCTTTTACTTCGTAGTTGGTGGAGTTCTTGCCTTGTTGATGCGTACTCAATTAGCGGTCCCTGGTAACGATTTCTTAACCAAGGATGAATACAATCAATTCTTCACCTTACATGGAACAATTATGATTTTCTTAGCAGCAATGCCAATGATCAATGGATTTGCTAATTGGATTGTCCCGCTACAAATTGGTGCTAAGGATTTGGCCTTCCCAAGAATCAATGCTATGGCATTTTGGCTTAACCCAGTTGCATCAATTCTCATCATGAGTGGAATCTTCTCAAGTAACGCTGCTGATGTTGGTTGGACTGGATATCAACCAATTACAGGGTGGGTTGGAACCCATACAGGAGCCACCTTTTGGGTTGCTGGCCAAATTATGCTAGTTGCATCGTCAACTCTTGCTGGAATCAACTTCATCACAACAATTGCAAGTATGCGAGCACCTGGGATGGGTTGGATGCAAATGCCTCTTTTCACCTGGTCAATTCTAGTTTCTATCATGTGTTTATTCATATCAATCCCAGCCTTTGGAATTGGTTTGATTGAAGCGTTCTTAGATCGGACGGTGGCAACGTCGTTCTTCAATGTCTCAGCTGGAGGTGACCCTGTTCTTTGGAGTCACTTATTCTGGTACTTTGGACATCCTGAAGTTTATGTGGTTATTTTACCTGCTTTCGGTATCGTTTCTGAAGTATTAGCGACTAGTGCAAGAAGAGCAATCTTCGGCTATCGCTCAATGGTTTACGCACTTGCGGGAATTGGATTTGTATCATTCATCGTATACGGTCACCACATGTTGACCAGTGGAATGTCTCCTGCTCTCCGTTTCGTAATGATGCTTACAACAATGGCTGTAGCTGTTCCGACTGGAATTAAAATCTTCAATTGGCTCAAAACAATGCACGGAGGCTCCCTAGTTTACCGTACTCACACGCTATGGGCGCTCGGATTTTTAATCACCTTCACATTGGGTGGTATTTCTGGAATGTTCTTCCCAGCAATTTCAATGAACACCCATTTGCATGAAACATACTTCGTGGTTGCTCACTTCCACTATGTGTTAGTTGGAGGAGTAGTGTTCGGCCTATTTTCAGCGATTTACTACTGGTATCCGAAAATGACTGGACGCATGATGGATGAGCGTCTTGGTGTTATTCATTTCCTTATCGCCTTCATTTCATACAATGGTCTCTTCTGGCCAATGCACAAGTTAGGGCTTTGGGGAATGACTCGCAGACACCACACATACTTCTTGCAGGCAAATGAATACAGTGATGTGATTGGAACTCTACCTCCTGAAGCAGCAGGTTGGAATCTGTTCATTACAATCAATGCTTTTATCTTTGGACTTTCTTCTGTATTAATGATAATTAACATGGTAGTATCTCTAATCAAGGGCAAGAAAGCACCTGCAGATCCATGGGGTGGTTGGTCATTCGAGTGGCTTACAACATCCCCTCCACCAACACCATCATTCGACGTGATTCCAACTCTAATTGATGTTAACGTTCACGAGGAGAAGGAACCGAATTGGTTGATGAAAATGATGGTCCCTGATGACCACGAGGAGGTGAGTGAATGAGTTACGACGGAGAGCACGAACATCATGGAAGCGCATGGGGACCTCATGACTGGGGGCACGGAGCGCCACACAACAGTTGGGCGCCAATCATCGTATCACTTGGAGTTGGAGTATTCCTCTTCGGATTTGCGGGTACATTCGCAATGAATGAAACAATGGACAATACCATCTACCATCCCGGTGGACTACCGATAACTCTTGTTGGGTTTGCAATAATCATCTCAGGTTTCCTAATATGGTGGCGCCAAGATCTTTCGTTTGATGGTACCTATGAACCAAAATCCGCAGGAGTTCCATTCAAAAATATCGACATTCGTAAGGTCGGTATTTGGGTATTCTTGATGTCTGAGATGATGGTCTTCTCGTCCTTATTCTCAACCTATATTCGTTATAGACTTAGCACAGAATCATGCCAAGCAATTCTTGACAACCATTCTACGTATTCTAACGGTGTACCATTCACGCCAGGTGATGCTTGCTGGATTCCAGCATCTTACTTCATCGCAGGAAGCCACTCAGAATCGTGGACTTTTTCATTAGGTGGATTTGGACTTCCAGACACATTGGTTCCAGGAGCAATCAACACATTCGCTCTAATCATTTCTTCATTCACTGTGGTAATGGCCCTACAGACTGCTAAGCGAAAGGATTTGGATGCAGATGAACGTAGCCGGAAAGTTCGCAACTATCTAGCAGCAACTCTTGCACTTGCAACTCTGTTCCTAATCTTGAAGATGGTTGAGTGGTTCATGGGATTCAGCATAGGACCATTCCATGCACCTAGCCTTATGGAAGATGGATATACAATTCACAACACAGCCTACCCATTTGCTGGCTCTGGGCACGGTGAAGAACACCTTACAGCCAATTTACGTCTCTCAGCAAGTACCTTCTATGTCGCTACTGGTACCCACGGTGCTCACGTGTTCGGCGGCATTGTAGGCCTGAGTTACATGACCTACAAAGCACACAAGGGAGGTTACTCACCAAATAACGCAGTATCGATTGAGTACTTCGGTCTTTATTGGCACTTTGTGGATTTGGTTTGGGTGTTGGTTTTCCCAGCATTTTATCTGTATTAAGGAGGAGAGGGAATGAGTCATACAATATTTGGAAAAGACGCTTACAACATGAACTTCGCCATGCTAATGATTCTAACTTTAATTGTTAGTTTTTTTATTGATCCTGGATCAAATTATAATTCATATCCATATTTGGTTACTTTTTTAATATTATTTTTTTGTCGTCCAACTTCTAAAATTTCAATTTATTTATTTACTATAATTA
>JAQXFA010000090.1 GCA_029250565.1 Candidatus Thalassarchaeaceae archaeon | reverse complement strand
GGTTTTGATATCTTCAGAATGTTTGAGCCATTCCCCCTCATCTAGCATTTTGAAGTCGAGTCGGTCAAATCCACCATTACTATCTCCAGTTTTGTAATTTAGTTTTTCAGGCAATGTTCCAGTCGCTGCCATGTGCCAAGTAGAGAGAATCAACTCATCAGTCCAACGAGCATCTCCTAGAGCGGGCGGAATCTCAAATTCCCCAGTAGTTCGTGCATCCATTCCATCGTGCATTAAGTGCGTAATCTTGTGTATTAGTGTCTCGCTTGGGAATACTGGTAGTTTATTCTTGGCCATCAAATCCCACCTCCTATGAATCCTTCAATTTCTGAAAAAGCCTCTTCTTCCAAATGGGAGCACCACATGGCCCTACCCATTTCACCCCTCAATCTTCTAACTTCACGGATACCCATTGCCCCTAGGATTTCGAGCATTTGATCTCTCCATGAACCAGTTAAGTTGACAATTCTTTGACAAGCCCATTTATCATTGAATCTCCTAGGCAATTTTGCCTTGTAGTCCTCTCTGCTTGATGTGTCGCCACTAAGTCTTGCTTGGATTGCAACAAGTAATGGTAAGTCAAGACCAACAGCATCCAATCCGCAGATGATTGCCTTTGGAAGGTGGTCTGCAGCAACCACTCCCCCACTATGTAGCAGTGTTACTTTATCACGTACTCCTGATTTGATTAACATCTCATGTGCTTCGATAATAATATCCATGATAAATCGGCCACCATCGGCTACACCGTGGTTGTTTGCTACGAAGTGAATTACTGAAACACCAGCATCAATCATTTCACTGAGTTGATCTTGCCACCCTTCTTCAAATGACATTCGAACTGAAATCATCAAATCCGGGTTTGATGATGCCATAGATGCATATTCGGATGCGCCCCATCCATCCAATTGTACCATTCGGGTTCCATTTTTGAAAGAATTTGCTGTTTCATATGAATCAAGTGAGATGATAGGCACAACTGAAGGCGAGGCTAAGTTGTTTGATGCAACCATATCTCCAGATATTAATGCCAGAGTATCAACTTGTTCTGCTGCCATTTTCCATATCTTGGCTAGCCGAGGTGTCATTACACTTCCAGCGGGTGAATCAAAAACAAACGGCACTTGAATACTCATCATTTTTGGTCCAGCGCTTACTAGTCCACCTTCTGAATCAAATTGTAAACGCATTGGTTTTGAACCAATATCAACAACTGTGCTAATTAATTCCCTACCATGTATGCCATCTCGACTTGGGCGAACAATCTCGGACATGTCTGTAAACATCTCATCCCACCCAGGCCCTCCAAAACGTCCTCGGTAGCCCTGCCCTCGGACAGGGACAGTCCCTTTGCGTGCTTCCTCATCGATTGTAGAGATAATTTTCGAATTCATGTATGAATCACCAAGCGATTCAAGGGCTGGGTTTGGAGTAATAGTAACAAATCCTGGGTGTTCAATGGTACAACGTAAACATCCCACGCACTTTTCAGGGCGAGGTGAAAAACCCCCCACTGGTCCAGAAAATACTCCGTAAGTACAGGGTCTAGCGAAAACCACATCCCACTTTCCCCAATACTCAAAGACTTCACTAATTAGTAACTTAGCGAGTCCAAATTTGCCAACACTGACAAGGAATCTGTTAGGGAGGGATTGTCGGTCTGGGGTTTCAATGGTATCAATGTGATAGCGGTGGTAACTATCAGCTCGAATTCTAGATTCCTTAGCGAATTCTGCCATTGTCAATCTAGATTTGTCACTTGCTCCAATCATTGTTTGGTCTCCTTCGAGTTTGTTCAGCAGTTGCATTCACCGCCCCCCACAGGGGGCGTTGGCAGCGCGTGCCGCCTTTAATCATTGAGTTCACCGCGTTCAGGAATTAGTTAGATTAGCGCACATACGTCCACTAAATATGTTATAAAATATTCATCTGTTCACTTTATGCGTGAGCAGTAATAACATTCGCCCAATCAAGTGATTATCTAATCTAGCCACTTTAATATCATCTTATTGCAATTGTTACAGCAATTATGCGTGTCCTAGAGCAGTTGCTTAATCAAGAGGGTTCTTCTATTAAACGGTCGGAAATCGTACTAATTTTTCAAGGGCGATGTTCTTGGTGCATTGGCTGTTCGCCCAACCATGGCAGGCGGAGGAGTGGGTGCAAAAGTAACCCCGCATGATATCTCAATTATCGTTGGAGCGATCGGGTTAGTTGGTGCGTTAGCAATCTCAATGTTTGCTTTACCAATGATGGTTGAATTTGGTGAAGTTTCATCTACTAAAGAAGTCCGTTCAATTTCTGTTGGAGTACTTGGTTCAAACGATAATATTGTGGTTGAAGCATCTCCTGTTTGTGAAAACAATAACACTTGTACAATCAATAATATCAAAGTGATGGGTGAAGATGGTACGGAGTTAGCTAGGGTGTCAGAATTTGAACTCAAAGAGGACGGTTCTTTCTCAAGTTCAATTGATGTTGATGAAAGTGGTAAACTCACGGTAGAAATTAACGGTCAGGGTACATGGGAAGTGGAAGTCACAGCACAACGCCAAATTCCAGTTCAATTTCTTCCAACAATTGTTGCTCTTCTTCTTTTAGTATGGGGTATTTGGAGAAAATTACAGGAAGGGCCAGAGGATTCAGATATTGCTGAAATCGTTGAAACAGCTTGATTTTCAATTCCAAATAAGGTTGTAACTATCCGAGACAATGTGTCTTTTTCTTCCATCATAACAAATTAATTCCCCACCCTGGCTGATGTTTGTAACGATCAAATTTTCAGCACCTTGTGTGAGGCTTAAACCCGATTTTAGATGATTAGACATTAATGCCCAAATCGCATTCTTTTGATTACGTCTTGTTGGAATCAATTTACCGATTTCAAATTGTGATGCAACTGCGGTATCTAGTAAGTTGGTAAAAACTTCTAGTTCCACGTGATTAGTAATTTCTTGGAGGCCAGTCGAATGATATTCTTTGTTACTAGGTGTACCTAGATTAACGCCGATACCTAGCACTACTTTCTGGTGCTTACCTGTTTGACGTCCTTCCACTAAGCAACCTGCAAGTTTACCCGAATTAGTCCACACATCATTAGGCCAACGAATTGACAGGTTGTGATTTGATAGAGGTTTACAGTTTGTCCAATGTGCAGATGCTAAAGGGAGATCTTGAGATGCACATATTGCATCAATCACAGCAACTCCGGCATCAAGTTGAATCAAACCAGGCCCATTATCTACTAATTTTGGGTCAAGTACCCAACTACCAGCAAAGTCACCCTCGTCAGTATCCCATGTGCGTTTTCGTTGCCCTCTTCCAAAGCGTTGTTGCTTTGCAGTAACCATACTACCAACAGGCAATTCCTCATCCAATAGATATTGATTCGAAGAATCAAGTACATCGTGAGATTGCCTAGTTGCTTTTTCGTGTGGTTTCCAAGCTGCAAAACAAGTCAATCTTTCACCATCATCGAATTGAAGTTCCGAAGAAATCCTTGTTGCCCACCCAGCTGCACGCCATCGACTCTGTAACAAGTTTCCACGCTCATTGTTAGTGTGTAGTAGATAAATTGCGCCACCGCGTTTTAGGAGATCATTTTCTCGAGTAATGGTTTGTAGGAGTGCCACGCCCCAACCGCTGTTTTCAGGGCTATCAACTAAACCAGCATCTTCGAATGGCCCAAGTCTTTCCTCATCACCGTTGACTGGCGAAAGGTATGGTAAATTCCAGGTGATAATGTCAAACGGTCCTTGAGATTCAATAAGTTGTTGATTGATGAAATTAGAATCTTCATCTAAGCCACCTTCTATTGCAGTTAAGTTGACTTTGTTGTAACTTGCATTGCCGGTTGTTGCAGCGATTGCAAGCGGGTTTACATCGCATGTTGTAACCTCCCATCCTAGTTTGGCAGCGGCAATTGAAATGGCACCACTTCCACAACCAATTTCAAGGAGTTTTCTTCCATTGCCATCGCCTAATTTGGCAAGGCAGGAAAATAATAGCCCAGTGTCTTCGCGTGGCGGATAAACAGTAGCCGGCACAAGGAGCGAAAGCCCCTCATTTTCATTGAATAACCATTCATGAATTGATGCGCCATCACTTTGCATCGCGAGTTCACGGTTGATATGGTCATTCACAGTCTTGCGGAGTAAGTGTCATATTTGAAAGGTATTTGTAATAATTTCAAGGATACCTTTATGGTGAACCACAGGAAACGGGTGTTTGGAGATTTCCTCTCCGGCCATGACCGAGCGGTCATCACTGTCAGCGTATGCCATGCGACAGGCTTTTGAAGGGTACCCAAGTCCGAGGTTAGTCACCAATAGCCATGGGCCTGTAGCTCAGTCAGGTGGAGCGACGGACTTTTAATCCGTTGGTCGCGGGTTCGAACCCCGTCAGGCCCGCTCCGCCAGATTGGTCTCAGTCCCTCGGTTTCTTGGCGAATGTGGGGGTATCTGAGTGGCAGTAAAATCATCAACTAAAAAGCGATTAATGGAGCTTGGTGTTAAAGAAGAATTAGCACACAAGTTGGCAGACGACGCGAACATGGATACAATCAAGAAAATGAGTGCTCAGGATGTCGCTACCAAATTAAGTTTGAAAATGACTGATGCTGAACTTGAAACAATCATGGATATTATTCGTGAACAAGCTGCATCCAAACGCCGCCGTCCAACTCGCCGTGTGGAAATGAAAGCAGAACTCAAGGCTTTAGAAACAAACATTCCACTTGGTGAAATGAGATTCAATGTCCTAAATCACGAAATCGTGCCTTTGCATGAGTTAGTTCCTGAAGATGAACAGATGGCCGAACTTGCCCCCTGGGATCTTGTTGGAACCGACATTGATGGCAGCCCTCGCCTTCGAATTGAACTACTTCCTAAGATACTGATTACTGACCCTGCGATTCAAGCAATGAAAGAAGCAATGGAGCAGTCTGACGATGAGTTGCGTGCAGGTTGGTTGAATAACAGAGTAGTTAGAATCACCCGAAGAAGCCCTTCTGCAGGGATTCACGTGGCATACAGATTAGTGGTAGAGGGTAACTGAGGAGGCGATTAATATGAGAGAGATTATCAAGACATATTTCAGAGAAAGAAGTTTGGTCAATCACCAAATTGCATCATACAATGATTGCTTGCCAAAAGGAGATGGGCGAGATTGCCGTTTTGAGCAGATTGTCCGCAATATTCGTATTGGCACAGATGAAATCGTTGACGATGATGAGGGTGGATTGGTAAAACTCGACGTTTTAGACAACGAAATTTCAGTACGTATGAAGAATCTAACACTAGGCCCACCCACAATCCGTGAGGCAAATGGTGCAAACAATGAGGATGCAACTCCACTAGAGTGTCGTCTTCGTAAGTTGACATATTCTTCCCCGATTTTTATGGATTTCACAATCCACCGTGAGGACCATCCAACTCCAATTAAGGAAGACAGAGTTCAAGTTGGTAGCCTACCAGTCATGGTTCGTTCTGAGAGATGTAATCTAAACCCCGGTCATATTGACCAGAATCGTAATCTCAGCCCTGAGATGAGCGAAGAAGACCGCGCTCACTACATGTCTCTTCTAAAGAAGAAGGGAGAGGACCCATACGACCCAGGTGGTTACTTTATCATCAACGGTACGGAAAGGGTTCTAATTTCAATGGAGGATTTGGCACCTAACCGAGTTACTGTTGAGATGAGTAAGAGATACAGCCGAGCAACAGAAGTTGCAAAGATTTTCTCACAGAGAGATGGTGTTCGAAAGCCACTGACTGTTGAAAAGAGAAAAGATGGAATGTTGATGGTGAAAATCAGCAGTGCTGGCGCCCAAGTTATTCCAGCAGTTCTACTTATGCGTGCTCTTGGAATTAATTCTGATGAGGAAATTTTCGCATCCATTGCTGGCCATAAAGACGCTTTCAAGTATGTTGTTGCAAACATCAATCACGTTCGAGATTTGGATACCAAAGATGCTTATGGTGTTGAAACCAACGAGGAAGCACTCGCATGGTTAGAAAAGAAATTCGCAGCAGGTCAGCAAAAAGAATACCGTGAACAACGTGTGAACAATTTGATGGATAAGGAATTACTTCCTCATCTTGGAGACCAACCCGAGCATCGCTTGAAGAAAGCGGTATTCCTTGGTAGAATTGTTCGTCAAGTTTTGGAAAT
>JAQXFA010000089.1 GCA_029250565.1 Candidatus Thalassarchaeaceae archaeon | reverse complement strand
GAAAAGGGTGATTGAACCAATTAAAGACACTAATACTATGCACGGTAAAATATAGTAAAACCTTGGCCTTGATTGTTCGTTGTACATCATTACCCCACCTCTAAAATTTTCGCCACTTCTTCAAATTGAAAGCATGCTTTTTGCATCCGGTGCCCATCTTCAATCTCGATAAGTTCCACGACATGCGCATCTTCTTTGGTAATCTTACGTGAGTTTTCAATTGGTACTACATCGTCTAAATTTCCATGAAGAATTACAGTTGGATGATTCAGTTTTGGCCACGACATACGTTCTGCAGAGAGGAAAAATTCCCAGTCCAACGTTACTTCAATTCCTAATCCATTCATGAAATATGGAATACTACCATCTCTTTCCCACTGCGCTAAACCTTCCGGTTTTGCGCCTTCTCGCCATAAATCTCCTAGTCCAAATGCTGGTGCAATTAGTAACAGTGAAAATTTTTCGTCAGGGCGGAGGTTGGAGGCGTTGGCCGCAGCCAAACCACCCATTGATGATCCAGCGATGATATCAAATGGCCCATCTTCGTCAATTATTCGAAGCAGAACTTCAGTCTCTTGTTCGATTGTCCAACCTAGTTCAGACATTGATGGGGCAACTACATCCCACCCCAATTCATCTCTCATATAGGATGGTTTACTTCCTTCAGGTGTTCCTTCAAATCCATGGGCAAAAAGTACTCGTATCATTATCAACCATCGTCTTCTTTTCTAGTCAAATTCTAGACCTAGTAACTCAAGGTTAGCAAGAGGACAACGCGTCATTCTCGCATGGTCCATGACTCTGATGTGGATTTCAGCCACAATATGAACGGTCGCTTGAAACATATGGCCAGCATGGACGTTATTGTCATCATCAGACCAACAGCAGTGGATATGTGTGAATGCTTCCCCTTGCTTTGTGCGAGCAATGTTTCCTGAAAGGCTCACCAATTCAGATGGGGGATCCAACGGCCGCCTATTGTACACTCCTTCTGCGTCCATGTATCCATATTGATTGTCACGAGTTCGGCCAATACCGCTTGTGATGGCGGCTGCATCAAATCCAACATCATCTGCCAGTTTCTGTAGGGCTGCATGGATTTCTTCCCCCGGATCAAGTCTCACGAGGATGTCGCTTCCTGAACGTGTGTGCTCCATTAGTTATCCGGAATTGCGGGGGTTTCATAGTGATTACCCGTCTCCGATACATTGGTGAACAGTTGAGCCGCGGCCTTGTTATCTTCGTTGAGGATGAAGAAACGCTCCGTAAATTGGGTGAAACAATCCTTTCTAGAATGGATTTTGAAGTTTCAGCTCATGAAGATGCTGAATCCGCACTTGAGAAGATAAAACAGAACCCAAATATTGTCCTATTAGCCACCGACATGTCACTTCCTGAGATGAATGGGGTCAATCTTGCTCACAAGGTTAGGGAGTTGGGTATTCAAGCACCTGTATTACTGATGAGCGGTCATGACGAAGCGGATATCCTTGAGGCAGGAGGAGTTCCACCACCCGGAATAATGTTGCAAAAACCAATTGGCTTAGCTGACTTACGTGCTACCGTTGATTCACTACTGTCATAATGGCTCGGCGGAGTTTTATTGGGAGGTGGGGCCATTGCTTGTTTTCAATTGGGATGTGCTCCAGTGGAAATGGGTGAAAGGCAATTTTGAGTCTAGAATAAAGTTCTGATTTCCAGTGGAAATAAGGGGGGCAAATCGCGTTGTTCAAATACCGTCCGCGAGCGCTGATGAGTCCTGCGCGGGAGATATTCCAATGGTTGGTATCCAAGACTCAAATGCTCGTTGGCGAACTTTGTTGCAAGAGCAATACGCTAGAGATATTCAGGTATTGGCTAGTAGTTGGCCAAAACAGCCGGGATTAGTCATCAATTTTAGTGATATACAGGCTTGGGATCCTAGTTTTGCTCATTCATTGATTGAGTATCCTAAACCAATATTGCGAGCCGCTACAGAATCACTGAGAGCATTATGTGCTGAGGGCGGTTGGGAAATCGACCCTACCTTACGTATCATTGAGTTGCCTCATGATTGCAAGGTGTCTTTGCGTGAAGTAGGTTCAGATGAGATTGGCAGACTAATTTCATCCGAAGTAGTAGTCACCAAGGTTTCAGAATTGAAACCCAGAATTTACCATGCTCAATTCCGCTGTGTTATCTGCACACATATCACTGAAGTAGCACAACTGAACGAATTAGAATTAATTGAACCAGTTCAGTGTGATGATTTGAATGGTGGTTGTGGCCGAAGCGCTGGTGGTAAGGATGGTACCCGATTTGAGTTAATCCATGAAAATGTGACTTTAGTGGATAACCAATGGGTAGAGATTCAAGAATTACCCGAAAATGTGACAGGTGGTGCGCAACCAGCACGAGCAACTATTCTAGCGGAAGCAGATCTGGCAAATGTCCTACTTCCAGGGATGAGGGTAACAGTCAATCTAATTCCTTTTATTCGCACTGAAAAAACGAGGAGTGGCAAGACTCCGATGTTCAACATCTACCACTCATTAGTTTCTGCTGAGCATGAAAACACCCCATTCAATGAGATTGAGATTTCCGAAGAGGAGCAAAAGCAAATTATTGAAATTAGTAACCGTTCAGATTTGTATGAATTACTGACTAACAGCATTGCTCCATCAATTTTCGGGGCTGGTAAATTACAGATGGTTAAGCGCTCATTAGTGATGCAATTATTCAGTGGGGTATCAAGGAGATATTCTGACGGCACCCGAGCAAGAGGAGACATTCACATTTTGCTAATGGGTGATCCTGGTGTGGCAAAAAGCCAGTTATTGTCGTATATGTCACAGATTTCTCCACGTGGTAAATATGCTTCTGGAGGAGGTATTTCAGGTGCTGGATTAACAGCGGCTGCAGTTAGAGATGCATTCAACGATGGCCGCTTCTCTTTAGAGGCGGGGATTCTCGTTCTTGCTGATTCGGGTCTTGCAGCAATAGACGAATTTGACAAAATGAATAATGATGACAGGTCAAAAATGCACGAGGCCATGGAACAGCAGAAAATCCATATTTCAAAAGGTGGAATTAATGCAACAATGCGAACACGGTGTGCTGTGTTGGCTGCTGCTAACCCGCGGCTTGGCCGTTTCAGTCATCGGGCTCAGACAGGACTGGATATTTCACCGATGTTTGAGGAAGTTGACTTGCCACCAGCCTTGATGTCTCGTTTTGATATCATCTGGTTGTTACGAGATGATGTTGTTAAGGAACAAGATATGCAAATTGCTGAACACATACTCTCAAATCGAAGTACAGGAATTAGTGAAACACTAATTGAAGAAGGTCGAGAAATTGATCCAAAGGTAGTGGATGAAGAGTCTACATTGAAGAAGGGTTACAATGGTGAAGACCAGTTGACTATTTCGATGTTTCAGAAATATATTGCATGGGCTAAACGCACGATACACCCGGTGTTAACACCCGATGCACAGGAACAAATAACCAACTTCTACATAGAGACAAGAACTAGAGATTCTGATGAAGATAATAGCGTTCCAATTACTGCTAGAGCACTCGAAGGTTTGGTTAGATTAGCTGAGGCGAATGCAAGAATGCGACTTTCTCCAGAAGCGACAGCTGAGGATGCAAAAAGAGCATTAGCGATGTTCAGAAATTGGCGATATGAATTGATGGGCGACGAGTTTGATGAAGGAGTAATTAGTACCGGGCGTTCGGCTAAAAAGAGGTCTGCTGAACAAGTTACTTTGGAGGTCATGAAACAATTGACTGGAGGCAAGAGAGATGTTGACGTTGCTGCAGGAGATATCCTCAATGAAATGGCGCGGCAGAATTTTGACGAATATGAGGTTGAAGATGCCCTCAAACAATTATCCATACGCAGCCAAATTTACACACCTGGTGCCGGTCGTTGGCGTCTTGTCAACTAAACAACACACTAGATTTCTAGACTAGATGAGCCGGTTCTGCTATGAGCCATAGGCCTCTCCGGGTTATTGATGGCAAGCGGGGAGCCGATAGGAGATATCGCTGATGCAGGGTCCTTAGACCCTGAATCACTTGGTTTCATGTGTGGTATCGAAATCCATCAACAACTTGCAACTGGCAAGTTACATTCCCGCCAACCTGGAATCCTTTACGATTACACAATTGACACGATTCCAGAATCGTGGCAAAGAGTACACCGCCGACTGAGAGCGGCACAAGGTGAAGGTGGTGTAGTCGATGTTGCTGCTCGTTTCGAGGCTCGCAGAAATCGTTCATTCACTTATGTCAAGTCACCAAATGCAGGATTAATCGAACTTGATGAAGCACCTCCTCTCAGCCATGACGCAGATGCAGTTGAGGTTGCTTTGACGGTTTCAGCCATGATGAAAATGAATCCCGTTGCAGTCATGCAAGCAATGAGAAAAACGGTAGTTGATGGCTCAAATACTAGCGGTTTTCAACGCACTACACTGATTGCCACAGGTGGCGCAGTAGAAACAAATTCTGCACCGGTTGGAATCTCACTTCTGACCTTAGAAGAGGATTCAGCACGTAAATTGGATACTGTGAGTGGAAGTGGGGGGGAAGTGGTGATTTACACCCTTGATAGGCTCGGAGTGCCATTGATAGAGATAGCCACGGAACCAGATATATTGTCCCCAATACATGCTCAAGAAACCAGTAAAGCACTTGGCCAATTACTTCGAGATACTCGCCGAGTTCGCCGTGGTTTGGGTACCATTCGCCAAGACCTAAATGTCTCAATTGCTTGTGGTGACCGAGTTGAAATCAAAGGCTGTCAAGATTTAGATTGGATTCCAAAAATCATTGAATTGGAGATGGCAAGACAACTACACTTCTATCGGCTGGCAAATGAAATGCGGGCTGAAAATGGTCAGCCGTTATTACCTCCAAACCGTGATGATGATGATGATGCAACGGAGGAAGGAGTTGCTAAGTTAGCAGAAGATTTGTTGCCTTGTGATGTAACTGATATCACAGATGTATTCAGCAATTGTCAATCAAAAATGGTTGTCGACTCGTTAGCAGATGGTGCTAAAGTGTTAGCAGTGAAATTGGCTAATTTTGCTGGTAGAATAGGCAGTAAACAACTCGATGCCAATGGTGCACAAATGCCGCGACTTGGCAGAGAGTTAGCATCAGCGGCGAAACTTGCTGGCGTGCGTGGGATCTTTCATTCAGATGAATTACCTGCATATGGAATTGAGCAAGCCGAAGTTGATGCTACAAAGTCTAATCTTGATTTGAGTGAATCGGATGCATTTGTTTTGTGTGTGGCGCCAAAATGGCAGGCGGACTTAGCGCTTGAATCAGTCATTAATCGGGCTCGGCAATCATTCCACAGGACTCAACAAGAAGTCCGCAATGTTATCATCAAAAAAGGAGCACCAGAAGATGGTACAACCTCAGCGATGAGGCCGTTACCGGGTAGTGCTAGAATGTATCCTGAAACCGATATTCAGGTGGTCCCAATTGCACAAGAAAAATGGGCTGAAATAACCTCAAACTTGCCTCTAACTCAAGGGGAAAGGAAGGCTAAACTGGCTCTGTGTGACCTTTCTGATAACCAAGTTGATGCATTACTTGGACGAGAAGCTGACGATGACTTCCATGCCGGTAAAGATGGGGACTTGATGGTCGGTTTAGCAGGTCTTCCAGACAAGGCTTGGGGTTCGTTATTGCTTGACCGTGCTCAAGAGGAAATCGCGGAATTAACAGGTGCTCCAAGTGTTAACAAAGTATCACTTGCATTACTTGGATTCTGTTTGGAGATGCGTGAGGCTGGAGGAGTCACGAGAGATGGATTAATTCCACTGGCTGCAAGAATGATGACCAGTGGCGATTGGCAAGCACACCAAGGTTCTGCAGATGCTATTCGCTCCGCCCTTGAGAGGCGGGCCGGAGAGTTAGGTGTGGTGCCTGCCGATAGTGGTGCAGTTGAGGAAGTAGTCGCTAGAATCATTGCTGAAAGAGCTGATTTCGTTGCCGAGCGAGGTATGGGAGCTATGGGTCCTTTAATGGGAATCGTACTCAAAGAATTAGGCGGCGGTGCTGATGGTAAAGCAGTCAGTGATGCCTTGAAAGACGCCATCATGAAATTACAATGAGGCGAAATCATGCCCTCAAAATTTGTAATCTTCATTGTTTTTTTTGGCCTTTTGATTGTGCCAGCAAGCACTTCACTTGGTCATACAGTTGATCCTGGAAATGCAGCATGGGAATTTCCGCCTCTGCAATGGACAAAAGACTTGGAATCGGGGTACGTGTCCACTGCTCCTGTAGTTGTGGAAGAAATGTTGTTCGTCAAAGTAGGGGGGAGAAGTGACAGCCCAGGTGGGCCTTGGGATGATGGTAAAGGACCAGGGATTTACGCTTTCAATACTTACACCGGTGAGCAGATTTGGCGTTATGAACACAATCAATCACGTTCCGGATTTGAAATTTCACCACCGGTTTTTGTCTATGGATTTGACATGCTTATCAATGGATGGACAAGTGGTAACATAACCGCTCACAATGCGAGTACTGGCGAGTTACTATGGATGTATGAAACCGAGCGGATTTCTTGGGGGGTTACTGGGAAACTAATGCCGGTAATTGGTGAGCCAAATGTACAGGATACAATTCACATTTCTACTGAAACTGGAGTACTGGGTTTGAGTCCGAATGGCACACTACTGTTTCAGCACACCTTTCCTGACAATGCTACAGGCTACCGAAATGGTGTAGGGTTGGCGATTTTATCAGAAAATTTTTCAATTTTTTCAAGCACATCAGGGTTATTATTAGCCACCGGTGATGAGAGCGGGGGATTCCATTCATGGGAGATAGATGGCAGTAATTTCTCTTCATGGGATTTGAATTCAATCCTTGGTGCCTCGGAATTGAAAATGAGAACACCCCCTTTCATAATGTATCCAAGTCATCAAAATGACACCTTTGGTGCAGGTGTTATAGTTCAAGGAAGTGAAGGTGGTGAGTTAGTAAATTTACAACTCAATAACGAATCAAATCTTAGCGTGAAGAATCGGGTTTCACTTGGAATTGCACCATCGATTCCAGTTAATTTGCCAAATGGAGTAGTGGTGACTGGAGATTTAGATTCAGTCAAGGCTCATTGTTTCTATAATTTGACAGATTGTGACAATGCCACAGTGATAGACTTCGGTCCAGTTTCAGGAGAACCTGTATTGTTAGTTGGAAATTATAATTTGGGTGGAATACCGCTAGTGGTCCCTCACAATACTGCCGATGGGTATTGGGCAGGACATCTTGTCTGGTGGGGTGAAAATAACATAGAATCATCTCTGCAGTGGGATTGGCATCCTCAAAAAGAAGGTTGGTTGACTGCTGGTGTCGGTGGCACTACTGAAGTGATGGCCGCCGCCAACGATGCCTCATGGCTTGAGGTTCGATATTTTGATGATGATCCAAATGCTCCAAGTATAGACTCTGATGAGCAACAAAACTCAGAAAATCAAGAGACGAAATCCAATAATTCAACAGTGACTGGATTGCCACTTCTAACAGAACTGTTGGTAGTGATGACATTGGTGCTGTCAACAGCTGGGCTCGCTGGCGGAAATATGGCTGCAAAGCGAGCCGGTTCACTCGGAATTTTGCTGGTATTGCTTCTGCTCTTACCAACCCTGAATCTAGCATGGGTAACTGCAGTTAGTGACGAAGGTGGTGATTTGGAGACCTCTAGAGAGGGTTTTCCAGAAGCGTGGAATGACTCACAAGTGGTGTGTTTTGAGTACCCAGAGGACTTGTGGTGGGATGAAGCGGGAATGACAATTTTCCTTGATGCTGATGAGGGTGAAATCGCTCGCCTAGAAGGTAATAATTCACGAACTTGTGTGGGTGGATTAAGCGAACATCAAACAATCCAAACTGCTACCGTAGAAGCGGCTCAGTTGGCTGGTTTGGGGTACACATGGGATAGTCAACCATTGGGGATATTTGTTGAAGATATAGGGCCAGCAGAGGGTGGGGATGGCGACCGTTGGTGGCTCTACTGGGTTGATGGGAAGCATGGCAACCTAGCGGTTAATTTGCAGCCGATTACGAATGCTAGTGTTGTTGAATGGCGATTCCTCTAATCAAGATGTAATCACTTGGTTAATACCCACTCAGTCACGGAATCATCAAGTGGTGGGTCTTGCACGAACACTCGGTAATAGCCATGTTAGGAGCACACGACGTCACTCTTGGAACAACAGGTTCAGTCCTTCTGAACTCAGCACTTTTCGCACTCGCACTGTTTGGACTATGGCGAATTGAAAGCCGCCTAGATTCTGGCCGCACATTGATTGCACTGGCTTTGCTAGCAACAGCAGGAATTGCCGGAAGAATTCTTCTTGAACCACTCCCTAACATCTCACCTGTCACAGTATTGGTTTTCCTCGCGGGCGCACACTTTGGAGCACGTCACGGAATAGCACTAGCAACCATCATCACACTTGGGTCAAACGTTGTACTGGGTCACGGTTTGTGGACTCTTTACCAGGCTGTTGGTTGGTCAATGATTGCAGTAGCAGGCGCATGTCTCGCTACTTGGTTAATCGATGCACAGGGTAAACTCAACCTCAATCGATTGATGGTTTCAGGATTTACTCTTGGATTCGCATTTGATTGGTTTGTTTCACTTAGTGTTCTGCACACACAACCTCTCTCCTACCTTCCTGTATATTTGGCACAGGGCTTTGTTTACGATCTCGTCCATGCCTTTGGCAACCTTGCTTTCGCAGCGTGGCTTGGTGTTCCAGTCAGTGAAATGTTGAAGCGCCATTACACAATCAAATTGGAGGCAGTAAAAAATGTCCCAGTCGTCGTCTGAATTGACAATGGTTTTCATTGCTCGTAAGGACCTCAAATTGTCCGCCGGCAAATTAGCCGCTCAGGTTGGGCACGCTACCGCTGAATGTATCACTAAGGCTGAACGGGCTGAGCCACGCATGCTTGACCGCTATATGCGGGTTGGACAGCGAAAGGTAGTCTGCCAAGCTGCAAATGAAGATGAATTACGTCGACTCTTTGGTGAGGCGAAAAATGCTGGGATAATTGCCTCGTTGATTACTGATGCTGGTCATACAGAGATTCCTGCTGGAACAGTTACTGTGGTGGGTCTCGGTCCAAATGAGCGCGATAAAATTGATTCCATTACCGGCTCGCTTCCTCTTCTCTCTTGAGCGTTAGTCTCTTGGCTGACACCTGTGCACGCTGATACATGGCAGAGCGGGTAATGGACGCTGAATTGTCAACAGAAGAGGATGAAATCCTCGATGCTGTTCTAGATTCAGATGTAGTCTCGGAGGCGGCAGAACGCCGCCAACTCAATCTTGCCTTTGGCGCTACAGCAGTTTTCGTTGTATCTTTCATGCTACTTTCAGCAGTATGGGGAATCGCTGATGACCTAATTGATGGATTCACAGATGATACCGGACCAGCAAACGAAGTTGGGATTACATGGTTAGAGCCAATTTACATGCCACGACATGAGGAATGTATTGACCCAAATAATGGTCAAGATCCAGACTACATTGGTTATGGTGTTGGTTACGAACCGTCACTCTCAATTGATTCAATGGGCAATATGCAGATTACTGCGCACAAAGATTTGCGTTGGGGTGGAGAAGGAACACCATTAGGGCCAGCTCTTGGTGGAACAAGAATGTGGCCATATGCTTCAGAAGAAGGTAGCAACAGCTTTTCACCCGATGAAATGCTTCAGACAGTCACGGCGGAACCCCAAAGAATCGGGCTCAAAGACAGCAAATGGATCTGGGCCAAGGTAAGCCGCACACGCAGGT
>JAQXFA010000088.1 GCA_029250565.1 Candidatus Thalassarchaeaceae archaeon | reverse complement strand
CTTCTACGCTTTTGAAGAAATATCTTGAGTTGACTCTCTGCTACGTGATCAACCACTGCTTCTGGCTCATAACGAATATCCCCTCCTGACTGTTTGATTATCATTGAAACTTCCATGTCCTCTGCATGATACCAAGATGGGTCAAAACCACCTAATGAAATGAGATTCTCTCTCTTGAACATTGAACAAGGGCCATTGGCCAAAGTGGCCTTATCTGTACGTGATGAATATTTCCAAGCAATGGTACGTGAACGTAATCTACTGACTGAAGTTCTGCCCTCGTCAAAGATGACTCTACCTGTTACAGCATCCACCCCTTCACTTGATGCGAACATCTTCTCAATCCAATCAGGCCTTGGCCGGCAATCAATGTCAGTTATCGCTACCCATTCTCCCTTTGCAATGTTAAGTGCGTTGTTCCTACCCGCAGACAATCCCAACGGTTCTTGAGAAAGAACTTGGATAGGAATGCCTTCTGAGGTTTGCCATTTTTGAAGCAACTCATTGCTTCCATCTATTGAGCCATCATCAACAGCAATAATTTCCAATGGTCGATATGTTTGAGCAGATAATGCTGCCATGCAGTCATCAATCCAGTGAACCCCGTTGCGAACACAAACTGTGATGCTAATTAGTGGAGATGACACTCTCACAGCTCCTTGGTGAAAACATCAAGAATCCTGCGGCAATTCTCCTTAGTTTCTTGGCTAGTAATCCTAACGACAACCCCTTTTCCTGGTTGGCCATATATTACCGAACAACCTATTGGAGCAAGTAAGTGAACAATGATGGGCGCTAAGTCCTCTTCTCCGTTTACCACAATAAGTGTAGGGCGGCTATTCAAGAGTGCCACCTTTGTAGCTAGTTTCAAGTCAGCAGTGATGACTCCTGGGGGATTTGAACAAGTTGATAGATGAGGGAATAATTCTCTGTCAAGGTTTTCTGCTTCAGCCCAAACCTCACGTTTTGTCATTCCATCGATAAACGATATATCTGGAATTACTCCCATGTCGACTAATGTTTGCACAGTAACATCTCCAACTGCAATTAATTTCGGTGATAATTCTGAAATTGATTCTATTGCTCTTCGCATCGCTACTTCAGGCCTTGACTCTGGTCCTTCGTGAAGAGCACCAAATGGCTGTTTTAATTCGTCATCTAAGATTTCTGGCATTCTCTGATCAAGATACATCTCAGCCTCACCGAGCCAAGGCTGACCTTGTCGGTCAATTTCACCATCTCTTATTCTACTTGAAGAAATAATTTTACCATCCGGGCCTACAACATGTTCTGCCATAATAATACTCAACGGTGCTAAGGATTCTATTTTTCTTGAACTATTGATATCTTCACATGCAGGTTTGGTTTCAGAAGTGCATCCTATTGAATCAGCCTCTAAACTAGTTGAGGCTGGCCCCACTCCATTTTCTAATAGATGAATTGATACCCGATCATTAACATCTTCAGAAATCGCCCAATCCAGAATATCTTGTTTACGAGCCTCCCAATCTAACACAATCGGAGTTTTTAGTTTGGCCATAACATCGCTTGTCAACCATATCTGAACCTTGTCAGATTGTTGCAAACAAGTAGAGATAAGATGGTGATGACCGGCATGGAAACGGTCGAATGTACCGCCTAATAAACACAGTGAGTGCCGTCCCATTAAAACATCTGAGAGGTTGAACCTCAATCAATCCTACGGATAAAAGAGAGAGAAAAAGTGTGCCCCGAGGAGTAACGAACCGCCTCATCGCTTTTGGCTCGGAGGTTCTGACCCACCCCGGGGCGTCTGTCGGACGAGTGGGTGGTTCCAGTAGTCATTCCGCGCACAGCAGTCGTATGGAGACCTTCTCGCCCTGCCGCCATTTTGCACCGAGGTTCATTCCCCAAAGGGTCACCACGGCCTTCGAAGGCGGCGATACCCCGCACTTGGTACCACAGTTCATCCCTCGCCGGCGAAGGCCAAGGTCCGTGTGGTGTTGCAGCCGGGGCAAACTTTTGGGTAAAACCACCCCTTTTGAATCCTCTTATAGGTGAAAAATAGTCATAAACGCCGCTGAGATGACTCTCTAAGGCCGTGGTGGTAACCACTTTTACCCGATGCTAATCTAGCGGCAACTTCGGAGTCTCCGCTGATAATTTCAGTAGCTGTGAAGGCTGGCCATCTATCTCTAGGTTGCAACAACCACCCAACCATTGGATGAATTTGCCCTACCACTGGTTTAGTGCCAGTAAGAATTGACTTCAACGCATTAAGAATATCAGTCAACTCAGCAAATCCATGTAACTCTTCATCTGCATCAACTCCCTGAAGAATCCGCTCCAAGCGGGAAACAAGTTCAGCAGGACATCCGGGATGTTCAACCGTACCTATTCCTGGGATTGTATGTACCTCACCAATAGGACGGAATAGAGCTGACGCCCATGAGATGTTTTCCATAATAAGCATCTCACGCCCCTCCCCCCCTTCAGTAATTGTACTGAACAATAATGGTGAAAATGGAGCCCACCATTCAAGAGGTAGAGATGTGATTTCTCTGATTTCTTCAATCGTTGGAGTTCTGTCATCCCTCACTGTTGATAACAACGATGTCCACCCATCAATGATAGGTGATGACCTTTGTGATTCCTCAATTTTCCTCACCCAACCATCATCTAATTCTCCTTGAGAAGATAGCCAAGTTAATCCAGTTAAAGCTGGAATTATATTTGATGGTAAAGATTTGGAAATACTATTTGGAGCCCAACGAGCCAAATCAGCAGCGAGTTCTGGTGGCAGCCATGCAACCTGTGAAAGTAAAGTAGAGGTTAGCCAAGCCGAGGCTGAATCACTGAAATTATGTGAATCAATTAGAGTTCTCAATCTCAATGCTAAGTCATCCTCATTGCGGATTCTTTGTACTAGATGGTTGTGTGCCGACTCCTGCCAATCATAAGGCGCTGTCCCAGCAACTTCTGCTAGAAATTCTATTGGTACTTTTTCTACATCTAATAATGAAATCCAGTCAGCACCCAACCTAATGCCTTGACGTCGCCATAATGGCCAGCGATTATCATCTGGACAAGCAATCCATGCTGCTAATGGATCAACTGATTCAATTCTATCAGCCCAATCAATATCACCTTCTGGATATCTAAGTGATGCAGCAAACAATCTCATCTCTTCAGATGATTCATCGGATGCATTAGGTGGTGCTGAGCCACCTGCCGCAAGTTTTGCAGCTGAAACAACTTCTTCTAAGTTGGAAGCAGAATTAGGCGGGACCCAAAGTGGGGGGGGAGATGTGAAACTAGGTGGTGGGCGATGTGTTACCTTGCAAGGTAATTCGACATCCCCTGCCAATTTCAATAGATACCAAGATAGGGGGCGAATAGGATCTGGTCTAAGAGTGGGATACGCCAATGATTCTTCGGGTTCTTGAGAGAGAATTGCTAGTCTAGTTCTAGGATCTTGGAAAACGGAATGCAGTTGTCCAGAGTCATGTTGTCCAGGTGGGTATTGCAAAACTACAGGTGTTGTTTCTTGTCGTGACAAAGACCAATCTATCAGAGAAAGCCAAGCTGTGGACGATAACCCTTGAACATCAATGATGGTATTCTCTACCTCGGTTTTCTCATTCCATTGATGATTCGACCAATCTGATTGAAATCGCCTCCAAGTTGATTCTTCAACTCTAATGTTACCACTTCGTTTGCGGCGCCCTTTACGAATTGCTTGAGTCAACCCTTGTAATCGGTGTCGTCGTTCTGTTTCCGTAAGACGAGGATGGGCGCGATTAATCCATGATTCAAGAATTGAAAGTGGTAGAGCATCGCCTTGGCGTCCTAAAAGTGATGCTTCCGCAATTACTAGAGCACCGTTTGATGCCGCCGAAAGTAGAGTTGTTGTTGAAAGACGGTCAGGTAATATTGCACAAATAGGGCATTGTGACTGAAGTGGAGAAACCGATTCATGGGCTGTCCCAAGGGTCCAGGATTCTGATTCACCCATTGGCATTGGGAGATCTGGCCACCTCTCTATTGGTGGTTCACCAAACCAACTTCCAATTGCTAATTTGAGGGATTGACGTGGATCTAATAATCGAGCGCGAACTAATCCAATTACTGGAGAAGGTTCCACCCAATCAGACAATGAGGTTGTAGATTGATCATCAGATGGTGCAGGAACCTGCTTAAGGGATTCTAAATCGTACCATCTTACCTCTGCTTCGCGAGCAACTGCCCAAACATATCCATCCTTCACCCCTTGAATTCCACTAGAGATTGCTGTTTGGTCTGAATGGCTAAAATCTCCACTCCAAGGCAATGGAATTAGCGGACTAGAGAGAGATTTTGTGTAAGCAAGTAATAGTTGTGGGCCGTCTTTTGCAAGCAACTTTCCAACCGCATGTTCGGGAATTGAATCAACACTACTATCGGCTAACCTAGCCAATTCATCACCAATGAAAACCTGCCAGCCTGCCGCAGTGAGGTGTTGTTTTGCACCTCTTTGTCCCGGCCCAGAATCTGATTGAATAAGGCCCTCTTCCCTCATTCTCTTCAATTCTGCAGAAGCATGTGGTAAACGTAATCCAACTGCTTTACTTGAACCTGTGACCGTTGAAGGACCATCGGAAAGATGATCCAATAATCTCCGTCGATAACTACCACGGATTCGAGAATAATTCACTGAATTACCATCCTTGACCATTGCAACCTCTCCGACACCTCAACAGGGGGCTTGTTATTTGGGGGTTGTTGGTAGTACTTCAATTATTTCATTAGTTACCGTTTGTTACATATTTCCACTGGAGAATGTTCGGTTTTACTAACTCACCGATTATTTTATTCACTAACCATGCAATTAATATGTGACTATATGTAACAACAATGCTTCATCTGTGGCAACGGTTATATCAGTGACAGCATTCGCTCAGGTCAGACGGTGTAAAATGACCCTATGGACATCCGTTAAATGACTTGGAGGAAAAGGTGAATAAAATGAAGACAGTTAGAATCAGACAGAAAATTAAGGCATTCCTTGCTGAGAGGCCGCGCAATACTGCGGAAATTCTTGAGCACATCAATACCACAATGCGCCACGGGACAACAAGCCAACAACTTGGCAATGTTCTCTCAAAGGATAAGGACATAGTGAAGGTTGGATACATCAAGAGAAGCGGGATCCTCTCCGGCGGCTATGATATCTGCGAATGGGCAATTGTCGACTGGGTAAAAGACAAGCACCCAGAATGGAGTCCTGGCCAGCCATTTCTCCTTGACCGCGATGACTCTGCATTCTGAAGCAGACGATTAGCAAACAACTTCGCCAATAGTTAGATTGGTGTTTTACAAGTTACTAAAGCAAAGGCAACCTTGTAAGATTAGAGGGCTCTCCAACCATCAATTTTCAAGACTGTTGTACCAATCACCTGAACGTGCAAGGCTATTCATCTTAGCACGATGTGAAAATGCGTTTTGACTATCTTCTGGCGTCCCACTAGCCCACGATTGGAGTGCTGCTGCCTGAAGAGCTCTGCCATAGGAATACGAAAGTTGCCATGGTGGGCTATCATCCATTGAATTCATCAAATTAAGATGAGCAGTAGCATCCTCATCCGATTGCCCACCTGAAAGGAAGACAATACCGGGTAGATTCTGTGGGACATTCTCATGTAAGCACTTGAGAGTTAATCGAGCCACCTCTTCTCTTGAAATTTGGTTAGCACAATCCTTTCCAGCAATTATCATATTTGGTTTCAGCAATGCACCTGGGATGTGTACCCCTTGATCTTCACAAGCGGCGAATGTTGCCGCGAGTATTTCTGCAGTGACCGAGTAACAACGAGCAGCATCGTGATTTCCATTCATCAAAACTTCTGGCTCAATAATTGGGACCAAACCCTGCTCTTGGCATATTGCTGAATAGCGTGCTAATGCATGTGCATTCGCACTGATGCAAGCTTGTGAAGGAATCCCATCAGCAATTGTAATGACCGCACGCCATTTCGCAAATCTCGCACCCATATTGAAATATTCAATGCACCTAGTTCTCAAACCGTCTAACCCTTCTGTGATTTTTTCATCATCATGATTGGCCAAAGGGTGAGCACCAGTATCAACTTTGATTCCAGGGAGGATATCTTGTGCAACCATGTAATCCGGAATCGGCGTCCCATCGTCCATCATCTGCCTGATGGTCTCATCATAGAGGATTACTCCGCTAACCGCTGCTTCGCAACCAGGTGTCGCAAACAAATTCGCACGGTAGGAACGGCGTGCCTCTTCAGAAGGATCAACTCCAACACCCTGAAGTCGGCTACTCATTGTCCCCGTACTTTCATCGGCAGCTAGAATCCCTCGCCCAGGAGAGACCAATTTATTGGCATTTTCTTCAAGCATCATAGTATCCATAAGTACCACTTAAGGGGCACGAGTCGGCTTGGTATTTTCAAGTCATCGCAGGAAAATATAGGACATAATAGTGCCATCATCTGATTGCAGTGTAGTTTGCAATTATGAGAATAGACTCTATCCACTAAAAGATGGATGATAGAAACTCATTGAGGATACTCTGTACTAATGAAGCGCCTTACACCACTTGCCACATCAATTACTTCTGAATGTACCGCTACGCGATTCCCGAGTTCTTCCACACCAGGGAGATACCCGTGGCAAACTCCGCTGGCAACAAATAATGCATCTGAACTTGAACACAAATCATCCCTACCCCATAGCCGATAAACATCATCCCCTAGCATCTCCTTTGCTCGACGCTCATGATCTTCATTTGTTGTGACAAGGCGGCCTTCAAAATGCCCACCTAATCCTCTCAATGCTGTTGCTGTTATCACCCCTTCAGGAGCGGCTCCAATACCCATCAAGAGATCAATTTCACTTTCTGGATTTGCAGCATCAAGAGCCGCTGCAACATCGCCATCACCAATGAGTGGAACCGAGACACCAAAATCACGGAGTTCCTTAATCAAGTCAATGTGACGATCTCGGTCCATTACCACAATTTTTAGGTCTGTGATTTCTTTGTCAAGAGCTGCAGCAGCGGCTTCTACGTTGTATGCAACATCTGCTTCAAGTGAAATTTCACCTACTACTTGTGCTGGCCCTGCGAGTTTGTCCATGTAACAATCCGGTGCATGTAAAAGAGAACCGCGCGGAGCTGCTGCAAGCACTGCTATTGCATTGGGTAAATCCTTGGCAACATGATTAGTACACTCCAGTGGGTCAACTGCAATGTCAATCTGTAAGGCCCCAGCCTCACCCTGCATTGAACCGAGTGGCTCACCTATCCACAACATTGGTGCATCATCTCTCTCGCCCTCACCAATAGCCACACGGCCATCAAATGGGACTGAGTCGAATACACCTCGCATTGCTTCCACAGCGGCACCATCAGCCAATTTACCATCGCCACGACCACGCCATTTTGCTGCTGCTATTGCTGCTGCTTCAGTCGCTTTCACAAAGTGGGATGTCAAATCACTAGTCTTCGCCATGGTTGCCGGAGGGACTATCGGTTCTCAATGTGGCGGTCACGAACCTTTGTTCTTTTCAAGAACTTGGATGGATTCTATTTGAGTTTCTGGATACTGCCCTTGTTCGTCCTTTTCTAATGATTTCACCATATCCCATGCGCATAGAAGACCTGCTGAAACGCCCACAATTGCTTCCATCTCAACACCAGTTTTCCAATGTGCGGAAACCGACAATGAGCAACGAAGGGAATCATCTTCCCAAGCCCAAGATACATTACAACCTTCAATGGGGATTACATGGCAGTGAGGAATTATTCTTGGCGTGTCTTTTACTGCTTGAATGGCAGCAACAGTAGATGCTTCTAATACATCCCCTTTTGCAATCAACCCATTCCGAATCGCATCGGCTGAATCAGAGGATAAACGCAGTAATCCTGTAGCAACAGCGCTTCTCTCAACGATTGGTTTATGCCCGATTGGTACTATTCCATCTATTCCGTCATTCATCCCAAACCACCTTTCCAAATCGTGCCATCGGCCCTTACTTCTTTCTTCCACAGAGGGGCTTGAGATTTCAGTTCATCTATCAACCAACTACAGGCCTCAAAACCCTCTGCCCTATGTGGGCTTGCGACATGAATTGCTACAATTGGTTCACTTGGTCCCACGCTCCCAGTCCGGTGCGCCATTGAAACCGAAGATACACCAAACTTAGAGAGTGCTTCATGACCAAGGTTTGAGAGAACTTGTGGTAATTTTTCTTCCCACGCATCAAATTCTAATCTTTTTATTTCCACCCCATCATCCACTCCTCTGGTAATACCAAGAAATGAAACGATACTCCCACAACCATCTAAGTGGAGTTTTTCTCTGACTGCAGTTGAATCAAGAGATTCTGCCGCGGCAACCACGATAACTCTCTCATTTGCAGTCATTTGAATTATCTGAAAAAGCACCCCTGCATTAAACCGCCGATAGCGAATGTTTCATGATTGAAGGACCACCCGCAGAAATTGATGGTTACGGTGGCTGGTACCGATGAACCCATTCAAATCATGGGCGCTGGGCTCTCAGGGCTATCTGCTGCCATAATTTTAGCTAAAGCCGGGCGCGAGGTTCATGTACACGATATTCGCAATGATTCTGGGGCAAGATTTGATGGGGATTTTCAAGGGATTGAAAATTGGACTAGCGATAATGATTTCATGGACGAAATGAGAGAATGGGGTATTGATCCTGATGAATTTAAGACTACTGCATTTCATCAAGTTGATGTTATTCATCCCGACGATGTCATCACACAGGCATGGAGTCCAACCATTGCATTTCGAGTGATTGAGAGGGGGACAGCACCTCATACAATTGATCAAGGCCTAAAGCGTCAAGCTGTTGCGGCTGGAGCAAATATTCACTACAAATCAAGGGTAAAGCCGGAGGACTGCCACATTGTCGCCGCTGGCCCGAAGGATACCTCAGCACTTGCCTACGGCGAGATATTCGAGACTTCACACCCAGACCATGTGGCATTCCACTTCAATGACAAGTTAGCCCCGGGGGCCTACGCCTACCTGATTGTCATCGACGGAATCGGACTAATCTGCACTTGTCTCTGGCGAAAACAGCAGAAGAGTGGGCGATATCTCAATGAAACCATAGCTTGGTATGACAAGCATTATCCAGAACTTGACAGAAAACCGATTAAACGAGTTGGCGGAAAAGGTGACTTCACAATTAATCGCAATTACACTGTTGACGGCCGTCACTACGTAGGTGAAGCGGGAGGACTTCAGGACTTCATGTGGGGTTTTGGTATGCGATGTGCTATCACAAGCGGTGTGTTTGCAGCAAAGGATATTCTTGGTGAATGCAATTATGATGCTGAAGTCAGAAAACGACTACTGCCTACTGTCAAAACCTCAGTATCTAATCGCTGGCTGATGAATCGAGTTGGCGATCGCGCCTTCAAACGAATTTCCCTCTCTTGGATGAAGGACCAAAAAAAGAAACAGGATGGTTTACCTTTCATTGGTCGGCTCTTCCGACCCGACATTTTCAGGGGGCTGGTATACCACCTCGCTGCAAAGTGGATGCTGAAAAAGGTCGATGTATCTGATGGACGAGTAATCCATCGACTACCCTATCGAAAAGCTCTGAAGCGGGATGTTTGGGAGCCAAGTGAGGAAGCCCTCGCCATTGAGAAAGAGTGGAAACTTTCTCGTAAAGGTGGGGGAACGGAATCTTTCTCCGAAGAGGAATGAGCAATTATTACATCACGATTAACGATATTCACGAGTGATGTCTTTTCCAGGGAACTGGTCCTCAGACTCTCGATAAACAGTTCTTAGATTGTTTACCCAGTTCATTTGCTGAGTCACTATCCAGAACTCCTTTATTCCAATATCCTCAGATGTGTCCATCCAACCCATCACAATCTCCATTGTCATTCTTGCCCCCTCGCGGTGTGGGTAGGCAAACACATCCATACTGATTGGTGGTGTTGCTACAATTTCTCTATCTTTGACATTTGAAAGTTGATCAAACAATGTTTCATACGCCTTTTTGATGAGGCTACGCCTTGATTCATCTTGAGTTGGTCTACGGCAATCTGGGCCAACAACATGAATTAATTTCTTGGCTGACAAACCATAAGGTTCTGTAATTACAGAAGTTCCCACTGGGCAAGGTTGCATGTTTTCTTTCCTGCGCTCAACAGCAATAGCATCGCAGGCTGCACGAAGTTCTGGCCCCGCCTGTTTGTGAATTGCTGCATCAACCCCTTCCTGTCCTGCAAGACGGTTGTTTGCAGTAGTTACCATCACATCTGCTTCAATCTTGGAAATGTCACCAATAATGACTTTTACCAAGCCATTCTTGCACTGTCGCGCCATGAAAACATCTGCCATGTTTGGAGCAGGTGAGGCCGTCGGCAATATACCCCTCGTTGAATAGGCCTAAATTGAGGCTTTTTTCAGTATAAAATACTGACACGAATGCGATAATGTATTGAGCAAGAAGAACTTAACAACAGTTGTGTCGAGCGTACGCTTTAGCCTCGCTTTGGTCTTACTTCTAGTGGCCATGCCATGGGCTAATTTTAGTAGCCAACCTAAGGTACTAGACACAGAAGAAACAAATTACTTCAGTAGCGATATTTGGAATGAGACTCCTTTCAGAGATGTTGCAATCCCAGAAACATTCACTTTTCTAAATTACATTGACTATTCCGATGTTGGTGTTCTGATTAACAATAAAAGCGAGGCAAGTAAAACCATTGGATATGCTTTTGTTGCCGCCCGTAATATTAGTGCCAACCATATTTTCCTTTTTGATAATGATAGCACACCTACTGCTGAAACCATTAACCCCACTCAATTTGATGTTTATTTTGCAGAACCATTACGGCAAATGATTAGTGATCGGAATCTGACTACAGAATTGAATTACCTAGTGACCACCAAAGGAATCCCTCTGAGAATCAATGGACCAGGGGATGGTAAAGCCGCTTTTGATTCTGAAATCGGTTTGATTAACGGAGCATTCAACTCAACAATACACCAAAACTGGTGGTCATCGCACACCTATGGGCCTGGTGCAGGGGAGGAAATGAAGCAATTTTCACGCCAAGAAGAAGGGTTCTATTTGGTCACTAGATTAACAGGATACACAGTAGATACTGCACTCGGACTTATTGACAAAGCAAACAATTCGTTTGGTCAAAGGGGGCAGGGTGTGTTAGATCTCGCTACAAACCGTAATGGCTCGGGATACAAATGGTGGAATGATTTGCTTTATGCAGCAAATACAACATTAAACGGAAGCATGGAGATTCCTGTCCACTTCAATCAAAATTCTACTTTTGTAACAAATGAATCAAATGTGATGCTATACGCTTCTTGGGGATCTAATGATGGTTCATGGGGTTCTAACTGGCTACCAAATTCCGGATTTGATTCTGCCAACAGCGGGTGGAGTACAGGCGCCAAATATTGGGATTCCACTAATCCGCCTGTAGTGGGTGATGAGGGCTTTACTTGGGCTAGGCAAACCGCCGTTAAAAGAAATGGAAATGGCGCACTTGAAGGGGCTTTAACAGCCGATACATGTGTAGTTACTGAGGCCAGCGCAACCCCTGGACTACTAGCAGAATACTTTGACAATAGTGGAGTGGCATATAATTCTAGTTTGATGCCTGATTTATCGGGTAGAAGTCCGAACTATTGGCGTTCTGAGGCAAATATCAACCATGCGGTAACAGGAGGCACATGGGCTGGATTGGATAGTAGCCAATTTAGTGAATATTATTCTACCCGCCATAGTGGTGCAATCATGATTCCAGATAGTGGGGACTGGACATTCTACCTCAACAGTGATGATGGTTCCAAATTATGGATTGATGATAACGAAGTTGTCAGTAATGTTGGAGTTCACGGCATGAGAGAAATCTCCAGTACAGTATGGCTTTCCTCAGGAGTGCATACACTACGCACTGAGTTCTTTGAGCATGGGGGTCATGCAGGACTTATCCTTTCATGGCAGGGTCCAAATCAAAGCAAACAGGTAGTACCACCCTCTGCTTTCACGAGAGGAGTTGCCGATTCAGTAACAACTGATTTAGCACACCACTGGGCCTTTGATGATGGCTCTGGAACCAGTATCACTGATTCAATAGGAAATGCAAACTTAACTCTATTCAACAGCAATAATGGTGTTGGGTGGCAACAATGCCTGTTTGGAAATTGTTACCAATTTGATGGGGTGGATGATTATGCCAAAATTGATGTCAACGATTGGGCTGGGAATTTTTCAGTCTCATTGTGGACTAAAACAGGAAATGTTAGTCAAGATCGTTATTCATCTGCCTTTGCAGTGAATGATGTTGCAGGCGATTCTACTTCCTTCCAAATCATGACGAGTGGGTCAAATTCTGGTGATTGGGAAGTTTATCACAATGTCTCATATTCATTTGGGGCTATTGAAGCTGGAGTTTGGACGCATCTAGCAGTCACCTACGAAAGCAATACATTGAAACAATATCTCAATGGTAAATTAATACAAACAAGCGTTGTACCAAATGGCAGTATTGATAGTATTGAATTATACAAAGTAGGCGTCAATAGGGGCGGAAATACCCACTATGAAGGATTGATTGATGACTTGAAAGTTTGGAACAGAACACTACAGGATTCTGAGGTGGCGGAAGTCAATGCTGCTGCTGCTGTAACTTGTTATGACTACAGCAATGCAGGAAGTGGTGAAACATCTGTAGAACAAGATTATGATTTCAGTGATGATTTGAAAGGTCATGCATGGATAGTATATGGCTACGGCATGAAAGATGGTTGGATTTCGGGAAATTATCGAATTGAAGTAGACTCATTTGACGATAATGGTACACTTCTTGAAACTAATACAAGTTCGAGTCAAAATTTGGCAACCTCATGGAATTCGAAAACTATGCGTTTCAGACCACCTGCAAACGCTTCATCGTTCAATGTCAAAATGGTTGCATTACTTGACACTGGTAGTAGAAATGGATCTGTCTACTTTGACACCATGAATTTGCGAGCAATCCGCCCTCACTTTGAATGGGTTGATGGCAGTATTGCTGAGACCGCAGTGAGCACGGGGGGCAGGACTTTCGCGTGGGATGCCGCATACGGACAGAGCTTGGTGGTTGATCTCTTAGAGGATGGTGTGTCAGGGGTAAAAGGGTATGTGTATGAGCCCTATCTTTCAGCAATTGGTTATCCAAATATACTCCTACCCTACTATGCTGAGGGTTACAATTTCGCAGAAGTAAATTATGCTGCTAATCCATTAATTTCATGGATGGGCACTGTGGTTGGTGACCCCAAGATGGCCCCTTATTCCGATATTCTTCATGATATTGAAGTAGAGGCTGTAAGAGCAGACGGGAGATTGACTGCTGATGTCAATGGGAGTATTGATGTGCTGTTGCAAAATCTTGCACCAGGTGCTGTAAATGGCACCCTAGAGGTACGAGACAGAAATGGAAACACCGTCCTTGCAAATGTTACAATCCAGATGCCTGGAGGCAATGATATCGGCTCTCGAAGAATTGTTTCAGTAAATCTTACACCAACTCGAATTGGCTTCAATGAATATGTCATCCGCTACATTGCTAGCGACTGGAAAAGTCCTGAACGTGTCGTTGATAACAACCTCGGTATTCTCAATATTCAAGTTAACGAACCCCCGCACATCAATGAATTGGTATGCTCATCATGGACTGTTAGTAGAGGTGATACTGTTGGTTGTACAACCACAGTCAGTGATGATTTCGGCGTAATGCAAAGTCGACTTGGATGGCGTCTCAACGGCAGTGGTGATAACTGGACTTTCATCAATTCAACTAGTGTTGATTACATCGCTTGGTATAGTGGTTTGACAATCCCAACTAATATTGAATTGGGTACTCTTGATCTCATTGCTGAAGTTAGAGATGAGCAATTTCAATACACTCTTCTACAACTTGATAGCGCAATAGTAGTAACCAATGCCCAACACAATTGGTATGGAGTACATATCGCAGGAGTAGATGCTGACGAATGGAATGGGGTTACAACACTCTCACCGTTTACTGCTCCAAAAACCGTAGCTCGTGATACAGATATTATACTCAAATCATGTGTTGTTGATGCTGACCACGACCCTTTGACTGAGTTACCGATGATAATCACTGATAGCGGTAATGTAAGCGGTGTTGAGCCAACTGATAGTGAATTTTCAGACGTCTTTTGCTACCAAGCAACTTGGCGTCTAGATTGGGGTAGTGAAACCAGTGACGTCACGGTTTATCTCTACGATTCGATTGGTAATCTGTTTACAACAAGATTGATTTCAGTACATGATGAAAAATTCAATGCAAATCTCACCCTCGTTGATTTCGACGGAGACCTGCTCGCTTTGGCAAGAGGAACTGGTGAAAGAATAGTAATTTCCCTATCTGATTATGATGACCCACTCTCTGACTACACCTATAACATAACAATTGAATGGCCGGGTCATTCAGAATATACTCAACACGGAGAAATCAAAGCAGCGGAAATGATGCGTCAAAACTCCTCAATCACTTTGGCTCCACCAGAAGCGGGATTAGTATTTGGTGAATTAATTGCCACATTGGAAATTACCGACATTGCACCAAATGGTGAGAGTCAAATTGTTGTAATGAATTGGACGGTACATCTCCAACCACCCCTAGTATACGATATTGGCTTCTGCGAGGGCGATGACACACCAATAACGCGAGGAGATGAAGTTCGTGGCTGGGTAATGATAGATCCTAACCGACTGATTGAAGGGGCTTCGGTCAACCTCGCTCAATCAGGTAACATCAAACCGATGCAATCGAGTAAGTGGGATTGGGATGATTGTCAATTCCCCGATTCTACAGACTATCATTGGGGATTCATCATATTAGCAGATAACAGTTTTACAGCAGGAGGTGCTACCCTGCAAATTATCACTAGAGATATTGATGGTTTGAGTGCAGTTGGTGAATTTACTGTTGAAATTGAGTACGGACTTCCTGAAATCATAAACCAATCCGGAGAAGTGATAGAAGGTGAGTTAGGAGAACTTGAAGCTATTATTCTCGACTCTGATGGACACACAGGAACAGTGTGTACTTTCATCATCATTGACAAAAATGGTACAACCGTCATGGAATCTGAAGGCCCGCTACCTAGTACTGGTGTATTCGCCGCTCGATGGATGCCACCCACAGGGGGATCACCATTTGCGTCAACTATCGGTTGTACGGATGCACAGGGCCATCAAGTTGCTCACACAAGAAATAATATTACCCCAATACAAATAATAGACAACAATACTAATGATGTATTG
>JAQXFA010000087.1 GCA_029250565.1 Candidatus Thalassarchaeaceae archaeon | reverse complement strand
AAGAAGAAACCCTACGAACTCAATACGATCAGATGGTAAAACAGTTTGAGGGTTCATAGTGACAGAGTCAGATAATGACCTCACCCAGTTACACCAGTGGGTCAATCAGAAATCAAAAGAAGGAGCAATTGCTATTGTTTCTCATAAAAATGGCGATATGGACACTATTGGTTCTGCTGTTTGCCTCGCATCTTTGATTGGCCCAGGCGCTAAAGCCTGCGGAGTTTATGTTTCAAAGGTTGCAAAAAGAGTGTTAGCAGATGTCGGTGGGTCATTTCATTTGATGGATTCAAATAAACCGATGTGGCCACGAACATTAGCTGGAATAATTGTGGTTGATTGCGCTTCATACTCACAAACAGGTTTACAATTCCCTTCTGGAATACCGATTTGTGTAATTGACCACCATCAAGGTGGAAGTAATTGGGAGGAGGCTGAACTGGTTATCTGTTGGGAGGTAAGTTCTACCACTGAAATAATTCATAGATACGCCCAAGAATTTGATTTGATGATGAGTGATAAATCTGCAACGCTATTATTGGCCGGAATTGTTACTGACACAGGTCGGTTCAAACATGCAAATGGCGGTTCATTCATTGCGGCTGGTGAATTGATTGACAAATATTCTATCGATTATGCTGCATTCATCGAATCTATAGAAAGAGATGACTTGAATCATTCTCAAAAAATGGCAATAGCAAAGGCCCTTTCTAGGTTAGAATCAATTGATGCAGGTGAATGGTTTCTCCTGCATACATCAGGTAGTACAAATGAAGGGGTTGTAGCCCATTCACTCTTGTCTGCTGGTGCAGACGTTGCATTAGTTGTGAGAAGGGCTGAAGATGAAACAAGATTGATTGGTAGAGCAAGTAGGTCTGCAGTAAATGATGGAATTCATCTAGGGGATATAATGTCAGAATTATGTAAAACACTAGGTGGTGAAGGGGGAGGTCATTCTGGAGCTGCAGGATGGTCTGGTGATGTTCCTACTATCACAGCCCGGTCAGGATTTATCTCAGCCCTTTCTAGCATTAGGAGGGATTGATATTCCAACCGCTTTTGAATTGTATGAGTTGCATTGCGTTGATCCATTATCTGATGTAACAATACAGGATTTTGATGATAAATTAGGTTTGGCAGAGGCAGGAGTTATTGCTGGCGATGACGAGTTTTGCTCCAATATGAATGCTTTTCTTTCAGATGCTGAATCTCATTTCATTAATTTCCGGCGCGCACAATTGAATAATGATTTTGACGATGCTCAGAATTTTCTGAAAGAAAGCGTTGAAGCAAGTCGCCAATCAACTGAACGTAACCATACTCTTGAGGCACGTTCACGGATGGAATGGGGATTATTGCGCTTCACTGCTGGTGAAGAAGAAGAGGCGGGAGTTGATTTGCGTTGGGCTATGGAGAGACTTAAAGCGCTTGAAGAAGGTAGTATTGCTCACGGTGTTGCAACTCTTAACTTGGCTGAGTGGCATACCTCAAGAAATGAAGGAATTATGGCGTTAGCAATTCTTTCAGATATCAATAGAGAAGGCCCACATAAAGAACCAATAATTGCTACCAGCAGATTACAAATTTCATGTATTCTTTTTGAATTGGGAGATTATGTGTCTAGTCAACGCCATGCGTGGGTTGCATTCAAAGCATGCTCAAATAATGAAATGATGGAATCAGCTCATCAATCAGCGTTAATTTGGATGGATTTAAGCCTCACAAATATTGATGAATCTGCTCCTCGAATGTCGGAAGTAGTTAGTGAAGCGAAACCTAGGGAACTTGGGAGCAATTCCCCTTGTCATGCACATCCTGAGGATCTAAAGGAAGTTGTAGAATGGTGTACCAATAACTGGACCCTTGGATTTGAAGGAGAATCTAGGCCAGATATTGCAGTTTTATTAGAAGCAGAAAGAGAACTTGAATTAGATGAATTTAGTGCTAAGATAATTGAATCTGGTGAGGTAAATGACCCCGCAGTTCTCGTTATGTTGAATCAGTAAGGTGGCCTTGGGCTTGTTCTAGGTATGGTATTGCCCATTCTTCCCCACTCGTCACTAATCTTCTAGCCAGGAAGAATGCAGACGAATATTCTTTATTTTCTAATAAATTTCTGACATTTTCTTCATCATCACCAAGTATTTCTTCTTCATCAGATGTTACCTTGGATTTACTATCTGTTGTGGTTGCTACTTTTAGGGCTAAGACTTCCATTCTCTTCAAGAATTTAACACGGCTACTGCTGTCTGGTTTAGCCCATTTTTCATCACCGCTATCTAGGCGATTTTCCATGCGTGCACGGAATTTATCTCTTGGAGTCATTTGAGGGAAATGGGTTTGTGCTTGATCGTAACAAAACCATGCTTCGTCATATTCATGTCTCTTCTCGTGTAAGTGGCCCAGTTCTATCCACGCTTCATGATTGAAAGGTCTTTGAGCGAGTAATTTTCTGACAAGGCGAATAAATAATTCTTCATCTACTGTTCTAACTCTCTCCAACCTTCTTCCAAATAACACATTAGCCCTGGGGTCGCTTAAATCTAGGTGGAAGAATCTAGTTTCTAATTCATCTAGAAAATCTGTAGTAATCAATTGCTCCCAATATTCTGGATCAAGAGGGTCTGCTGTAAGTGATGCAGACAATAAAGAGAAACCGTGTTCAAGCATATTTACTTCTGCAAGTTGTTGCAGATGTTCCGGGTCTCTCCCTAATACAGCAAATAAATCTTCTAAAACCGCTCTTAATCCGGTTTCATCTTCTGCTAAAGTTTTGATTTCAGCAAGTATACGCCAATTTTCTTCGTGAGTAAAATCGTGTAATACTGCTTGACGCGCACTCTGTTCTGCCCATTTCAAGTTCTGAGGTGATGGTTCTGAAGTTTTTTGTGCTAATGCAAGGAACTTTTTAGCTTGTGAACGATGCCTATTGCCAAGACTACGGCGAGGATGTTGTAATGAGGAGCCACTACTATTCGCCATGCCCTGCTCTAATGGTTGGCCCCATTGAAGTTTCCCAATTATTGGGTGACTTATAGTACGGATGTATATGGCTTCTTGTCGCTCCCAAATGGGATGGTTGCGTCATAACCTATTTTTGAAGTCAATCCATCATCAGTCCTAGTGGGGTCTAGGCTACTGCCACGCTGATTACTGAGGATTACCGTATCTTTGTCGGGTTGCCATCTAGTCATCAAAGCCCACTCAACCCTTACAGGGTCAGCCGGATTAATGTCCGTATCAACAATAGTTACGGCTTTCATTGAGGGGTGTCCACTAAATGCAGCCATTATTGCATTCTTAGCATCTTCACTAGATTGTGGTTCAATCTGTACAACCGCTGCAAGCCAACCTGATCCACCAGATGTCATGACCACATCTCGGCAATCACACACTTTCGAAACACTAGAGAAAATAGTTGGTGCGCGTGGGAGGCCCATTAGCGCATGATGTTCTGCTAGAGCTGGCAATATAGCGTGAAATATGGGGTTGTTTCGATGGTGAATTGAATGAACTTGAATGACTGGTTGTTTACGAACATCATCAATTGTGCCAGTAATATCAATGTAAGGGCCCTCATCGTCATCTTCATTG
>JAQXFA010000086.1 GCA_029250565.1 Candidatus Thalassarchaeaceae archaeon | reverse complement strand
AAGAAGAGGAAATCAACCTCATCTATGCACTCAGAGGTATCCAAGTACTAATTGGTGCAGGGGTTGGACTTGAGGCATCAATGACTCATATCGCCAAAGGTGGTTATGGGGTAATCTCATCTGATTTTTCTAAGGCCCTATCAGGAGTTAATTCAGGACAGCGGTTAGAAGATGAATTACGTCGACTCATAAAAGTATCAAAAAGTGCTGATTATCAACGTTTACTTACATCAATGCTGAACAATGTTGTCTCAAACACAGATTTGGTGGCTTCTCTCGAACAACAAGCCTCAAGGGCGGAAGAGAACCGTACAGACCGATTGAAGCGTTACATCGAAGATTTGTCAGGCCTTCCTGAGAAGGCACTTATTCTTGGGTTTCTAGCTCCACTTATTCTTGGACTTTTAGCAATTTCACCATTCTTATTAGGTGGTTTACAAGGCGTTCCAGGGGTTACGATTCCTCCTGTTGACAAGATGATGTTTGCTTACAAAGGTGGTTTGCTAGTTACGATTGTCTTACTTGTATTCATGTTATTTAGTGCTAAAGCGAAGGACCCGGGGGTGTGAAAATGGCAATTGGAATACCAGGTCTCCTTGATATGGTAACTGATTCACTTCTTATGTCCATATTTGTTCCACTTACAATCATTTCAATGGGTGGTGGCTTGCCATTTATGTTAGAGAGTAGGAGATTGAAGAAAATAGAATCGGGTTTACCTGAACTTCTTGAAGGAATATCTACGTCTCTGGGGGCAGGTCTTGGGCTACAACAAGCGATTACTTCAATGGCTAATCAAAGAGATGATTTGCTAGGCCACATGTTACGAAAAGCAATAGCTCGTAGTCAAGTGACTACATTTGATGCGGCGATTTCTGAATTTGCACTTGACACTCGCTCTCCAACGGTTCAAAGGGCTTTCAATCTGCTACAAACAGCCGACGAAAATGAAGCGCCATTGGCAGATGTAACCTTCTCAATGAGTCTTGAGTACGACCGATTAATGCGCTTACGAAGTAAGAGGGCTCTAGATTTGAAAGGCCATGCACTAACTCTTCAGATTCTAATGGCGGTATTACTCCCATCGACAATTGGATTTATGTTTGGCCTTTTCGCAGGCCCAGAATCTGGTATACCAATGGGTCTTTTCCATCCTTCAATGCTACTTTATTTTACAGCAGGATCAGCATTTTCAGTAATGGTATCTGGGGTGATGTTGGGTAAATCACTAAATTCATCTGTATGGTGGATTGCACCATGGGCATTACTATCTCAGATTATTTACATGGGTTCGTATTTGGTATCATCATTGTTTGGTTGAAAATGGAAGTGAAAAAATGAGTGAAGACATCATGGCAAGATATGACAACGTTACGATTTACATGGAGCGTAATCACCCCAGTCCAATGTATCATGTTGACGGAAATACTCCGGCAAACCCCTATGGTGCTCTGAAACCACTTTTAGAAGATGATTTTCTTGAGGAAGTGATGTACAATGGCGGGCAACAATGCGTGAAAGTGGCTCACCGTGAGCATGGTATGTGCCGAACGAATATTTGGATTGAAGATGATGAAGGATTGAAGATTGCGGCAAATATTGCAGCTTTTACCAACGTCCCACTAGGTGATGGGCCGGGGAAAGTTCCTCTGTTTGATGGTAGATTGCCTGATGGAAGCAGAGTGAATGGAGTTATTCCACCGGTTTCTCCTGATGGACCTACTCTAACTATTCGAAAATTCCGAGCCGACCCAATTACAATCATTGATTTGATTGAATTTGGTACGATTGATGTTTCCCTTGCCGCTACTATGTGGTGCTGGGTTGATGGTCTTGGGTCACGGCCTGCTAATTTCATCATTTCAGGTGGCACAGGTTCAGGAAAAACGACCACTCTAAATTGCCTCGGCATGTTCATCCCTTGGGATAAGAGATTGTTGACTGTTGAAGATACCGCAGAATTACAATTATTCCATGACCATTGGCTGCGTATGGAAACTCGGTCTGAGCGTCCAGATGGCACTAGCGAAGTCAATATGGATGATTGCTTGAGGTCAAGCCTGCGAATGCGACCTGACCGAATTATTGTCGGTGAAGTAAGAGGTCCAGAGGCATCTACTCTATTGACTGCAATGAATACCGGTCACGATGGTTCATTTGGTAGCCTTCACGCAAATACGGCGATGGAAACTGTAACGAGGATGACTAGCCCACCGATGAGTGTTCCGTCAATCATGATGAGTGGGCTTGACTTGATTATTGTACAAAGCCGAATTAACAGAGGCGGTAAGCAAATACGCCGGATTATGGAAATAGCTGAAATCGCTGGAATGGAAGGTGAGAGACCTCGCCTCAATCCTATTTGGAAGTATGATCCGGCTACAGATACTACAACTCAAACAGGGGTGCCAAGTAAATTGAGAGAATTAATTTGCACCGCAGTTGGTTGCCGCCCAGCGGATTTCGAGGCTCATGTAAGGCAACGAGAGAAGATTTTGATGGATATGATTTCAAGAGGAATTCGTGACATTGAAAGCGTTGCTCAGATTTTGCAAACTTTCTATTCTCGCCAATGAAAATGATATTCAATTTTCACCGCGGTTTAGTTTACGGAGTAATGCATCTGCAGCGTCAAGTTTTGACTTTACTCTATCAGATTCTAATTCTTCATTACTTTCAACAGATGTCACAGATTCAATTGTTGGAGGGGCTCTTCCCATCTCTGTGAGAATATCTCTCATTGAATCAACAACATCGGATACCTTTTCGGCATCTAGGGAAATTGAAGTTGGTAGAGATGGGATATCGGCAGCGTCAACGTACCCCATTTCAGCGGCTAAAATACCTGCAGCGGCTAGTAATCTTGGTCGAACCTCAGGTTGATTTGGATCCCAGCCCCTACGTTCAAGGAATCGAACAAGAAGTGCGTGTTCGGTAGGTCCAAATTCACCTTCAGAGCGTCGAACAATCGTTTCAACAACTCGTTCAAACGCTTCCATCTGTGTCTCAATCTTTCCAAGTTGAGCCATTGCCTCATCACTAAGGTCGTGGCTTCGACGATATAGCGTCTCCATCGCTCGATGACGTCTTGCAGTAACTGGGTCGAGTTCTTCTTCACTAGCACGTAGTGATACTTGCAGGTCAAACAAACCATGTACTCTGCCACTAATCGCAGCTAATTCTAAATCAAGACCAATATCTAGTGCGGCATTTTCAAAATCAACTCTAGCAGAAGCGATTTCACCACCTCTCCTTTCAAGAATTTCATCTAACTTGTCAAGTAAGTTGGGGCGGGAATCCTCTAACTGGCGTAGTGCTTGTTTTTCACGCCAAGAACCAGGCAATGCGGAGCGAGCAGAATCTTCCTGTTGTTTCAATTGAATCATCTGTTGCAATTCATCCAAAATTTGCCCTCGCACAACTTCGTGCTCAATTCCAAATCCTAAGCGCCCTAAATCTTCAATGAATGCGGAAACATCATCCTCATCCTGTTCTCTTCCTATTAACAAGAATTCTCTTAGATGACTAGTGAGTTCAGCTTTACGTGATTCAAGGCGTACTAATGCCTCACCTGCTCCTTCATCTAAGGTGACTGGTGTTGGTGTTGGTGCGTCTAATATTTCTTCATCTAATTCAGGAGGTAATTCAACAGGCTCAGGGGTTTCAATCACTTCAACGGGTATGACTGGCTCTGGCTCATGAGTCTCAACCTCAACATCTGTGTCAATGGTCTTATGTCCAGTTCGCAAACTTTTCTTCACCCTACCCCAAGATTTCTCTTCAGATGACAGTACTCCGGCAACTCTTCCCATGAGGACATTCTTGTTTCCAGAGCGTGGTAAATCAAATGTAACGCAAAGTGCATGCAACTCTTCGCGTGTCATATCACCGATGGTTGAAACATTGAGTTTTTTCGGGTCTCCATTTAGGTGAAGCCAAAGCCGACGCATCTTTGCTTTTTTCGAACCAGATTTCTTTACTCCAAAGAGTCCGAGGATTTCAGTCAACTCATTATTTTGCATCTTGTTGATGCCCGAATCAGTGAAGTCAAATTGGTCCAAAACTAGTGTTGCAATCAATTTTGCCCGCAGTTGTTCAACATTGCCGGTTTTTGGGAGGTTATTTTCCACAGCAAGGTCCCTTAACTCTGCGAGTTTCGCCTGAAAAAGCGAATTCAGCAACTTTGTGTTGATGGCCAAACCCCGTTCACCTACGGTGTAGTCTTCACGTTCCAACCATCTATGTTGCGCTTGATGAGTATGCGAAAGTGGCGGTTGTTGTGGCTAATGGTAGAAACCGAGATATCTCTCGGATGCGATTTCCTACATAATCGCAAAAGTGTCTTAGATTACAGTTTAGAGGTCAAGGAATTTCCCATCTCGTGTTCCCAGTTTTACTAAATTTGACCACTCATCGGAGAGGAAATTTGTGACTACTGTAGTATCTTGTAAATCTGCTATTCTTTGCATGCTGATGGTAGAGTTTCCCCTATGACTTACAAGTTCAATTTGAATATCAACTTTCACTTCATCAGTAGTGAGTTCTCCTTCGGGGTTAACGAGCACATTCCGGGTCAATAGATCTCGCTTTCGTTCTGCTTCACGAATCAGAGTTCCTGGTTGTCTATGTCGTACTAGAATGCCGACTTTATTCTTAATATCAGAATTCATATTTTTCAGAAGTATTTCATTTACTTGCCACGAAGTCTCTGCTTCATGGTCAAGCATGGCTGATATTTTATTTCGAGGAAAACCTGTTCTACCAACGATAATGATAGTTCCTGCGTGAGGTGGTGGTAGAAATCGGAATAATTCGTTTTCAGCAACATCTTGGGTAAGTGCATGGCGCCGAGTTTTGAAACCAGCTAGACGGTGAATGTGGCGTGGGATTGCATAACCGTCAATTTCTTCAGATTGGCGCAATTCTTCTGCCCAATTAACGAATGAGTAGATATCATCGTAATCTAGTGATTCTGGTTTTTCAGTTTCAGTTATTCCAAGGTGGGCTTTTGGTGAGCGAACTCTTGCATCAGGTCGGAATCTTCGGAGTTGCCTACGTGCCAGTTGGTTTTGACTCAAGACAATTGCATTCTTAGGGAGGTGATTGGGGCGGTCTTCACTTACTAGAACATAATTCCAGTCACGTAGTGGTAGTGCACCTACTATCATCAATCCTTGTTCTAATTCACCTAATTCAGAGACATCATTCGCGGCGGCTAATAAGAGGTCAGTCTCACCATTTTGTAATTTCTCAAACCCTTCATTAAGGGAGTTTGTTGATACTTCTGTGAATTCAATTTCAATATTATCTAATCCTGCAAAGGCACCGAGAAGGTCAGCCGAATCGGTAGGGGCGCGAGCAATCAACAGTGGCTCATCTTCGCTCATTAACGCACAACCTGTATCGGTTCCCCTCAGCCACCTGTTGATATATCCGACCCTTGTGCAATGGATGAGTCGAATGCAATCAGCAGATAATCACATCGCATTTATTGAGGATGTTCGTGATAGGTTTGAATCTGCTTTAATCGCTCATGTTGAGGATGCTAGTAAAGGTCAAAATGCCGAAATAATGGCACTTGCAAGAGAGGTTCTGATGGCTGGTGGGAAACGGTGGCGGCCAATCTTGCTCTTGCTTTCCTATCAATTGGCAGGCGGAAAAGATGAGAGTGAAGCAATGCCACTAGCACTTGCCTTTGAGATGATTCACACTGCAACTCTTGTTCACGATGATATCAATGACGGGGCAAAGTTTCGGCGCAATGTACCAACATTGCATGAGCGCTATGATACTGCTAGAGCGCTAATAGCTGGAGACTATCTTTTCGTTGAAGGTTTTGGGCTTGGGGGCAGATATGAGGAACAAATAGTTCGGCTAATATCAGGTTACTGCGCTCAAATTGCTTCCGCAGAATTGATGCAACTTCGTCATGTAGGTAATTTAGCAACGACTCCTGAAGATTACTATGAGATTATTTCTGGCAAAACTGCAGGTCCATTTGTTGCCGGATGCACTGCAGCCGCTTTAGTTGCCGGCTCTAGTCCTGAATTAGCTGACATCTTAGGTCAATTTGGACTAGAATTAGGACTCGCCTTCCAAATCGTTGATGATTTGCTTGATCTTGAAGGCGATGAGAGAATGGGAAAACCTCGTGGTACCGATGTAATCGAAGGAAAAATGACGCTACCATTAATCCATTCATTGACTCTTTCACATGGTGACGACCGCCGAAGATTAGCTGATGTTATCTCAGGGTTTCATGATGGGTTGTGGGATGAATTAACTGAACTGCTAAATCGAGCAGGGAGTTTTGGTTATGCTCAGACTCTTACGAATAATCATCTTGAACGGGCTATTGATGCCCTTCTTCAGTTTCCAAAATGTGAAGCAAGGGACGCCCTAGAGTGGCTCACAAAACAGGTGATGGACCGACATGAGTAATGGTTCAGAACCAGAACATCGAGAGGTGCTTGTAGTTGGGGCCGGTCCAGGTGGTTCAACTGCGGCCAATCGGTTAGCAGAATTAGGTATGGATGTGTTAGTGATTGAGCGCCGACAAACAGTTGGTAATCCTGCTCAATGCGGAGAGTGTATCCCAGCATGGGGTGAGATGAGTGATGCATTCCCTATAATCAAAAAAGATCCTTGGCTTGAAGAATATTGGAAGTTCCCTGACCATGTGTTGGGCCAGTATCTTGAGTGGATGAGGATTTACGCACCATCAATGAAGGAATACGGGTTTGAGCTTGATTGTTATGGGGCACATCGCCTTCAATTTGATGGACACCTCGCTGATAGAGCGGTTTCTATGGGTGCAGATATCAGAACTTCTACAGAGTTAAGAAAAGTGCAAAATCAAAGTAAGTTGAATCGAGAAGTGTATCGTACAAACAACGGTTCATTTACTGCTGATTATGTGATAGATGCTTCAGGTTCTTTGGCTCATGTTGGGAGATTGAGGGGTAGTGAAGATAGACCTGGTGGACAGTTACCAACAGCCTACTGTCAAGTGACAGGCCATGATTCGGATTCATTTGATATTTTCATGGGCAGTGTGGCTCCTGGTGGATATGCATGGATAATTCCGAAAGGAGATATTGCAAATGTTGGGATTGGCGTACGATATAATCATCTTGATGTACCGCTGAAACAACGATTAGACAAATTCTGTGATGGTCTTGGTTTGACCATCCACTCTTACGGTGGTGGGTGGATTCCACTCGGTGGAATGGTGAAATCAGTAGTGAATGATAATGTCTTGTCAGTCGGTGACGCGGCTGGTTTGGTAATGCCATCAAATGGAGGCGGTATTGGGCAAGCGATAATTTCAGGAAAATATGCTGCAGAAGCAATAATTGCTAACAAAATGGGTGGTACTTCATTATCTGATTATGACAATATTTTGAAGAAGACGATGGCAAAGCAGTTACGAATTTCTCGGCGCTCAAAAAATCTATTCTGGACTTTATGTCGTAACGATTTTTCAACTGAAGTTGCCATGAGATTGTTAGGCACAAATGGATTGCGTCGAGCAGTTGACTGCCGCCGCCCGCTGATGATTATCTAAAGCAGCTAGGTAAGGTTAGCAGATATTATTTCACTCGGGTTTTTCAGCGATGAAACGAACTGCCATCCCAGGGAACAATAGTCTTCCCTTCACAGGAGCAAATCCAACATCCCGCATCATCCGTTTGTATTGGCGTGTGGTGCCGAAGTGAACATAGGTCTTGGTCAGCCATTTCCAGGGGTGCTCATTTTGTTTGCAGACTAGACGGGCGTAGGTTCCGACCCACAGTTTCATCCATAGCCAACCAAACCACCCGTGTAGGAAATTTGCTTTTCCAGCATCACAGATTACCAGTTTCCCACCAGGTTTCAAGACCCTAAGAATCTCTTCTAATCCCTTGCGCTTATCTTGAAAATCTCTGAATGAAAATAGACAACAGACTACATCAAATGAGTTGTCGGGAAGTGGTATTTCTTCTGCTGTGCCTTCGATGAAGTTGGCCGGTCCTTCACCACGTTCAGCCCGAGAGTCATTGACTCGGTTACGTGCCACATCTAACATCGCTGGTATTGGGTCTAAACAAGTGACTTCGCAAGCGACAATTCGCTCGGCGAAAGTTCCTGGTCCGCAACCAACTTCCAAGACTGTGCTGCCGGCAGGGATTTGTGCCCTCACTCCTTTGCGCCAGCGTTGATCTTGTCCAAGTGTGGCAAAGCGATTTATTCGGTCGTATACAGGGATAGTTGCTTCTAAATTGGCTTGCAATTCAGACCAATCGGAGTCGCCGATATGCTCACTGTCCATGCCTATCCCCATACCTTGGGTCAGGGGTTTTGTGTTTCAACGCGTCGGATGGTTGATAATTGACTAAACTAACTATGGTGGTGGTTGAATATGTGTTGATTTCGCCACTCTATATTCACTCATGAGTGGCAACTAATTTTCTAGGTTGTTGAGGGGTCTTGAAAAATCGTTTTGTTTATGTGTCGTTACACTCATAAACCGTTCATCTGTGGACGACCCACCCAAGGGGTGGTTCTATGTCTCGTGAGGAAGTTCTTCGTTCAATAAAGGATGCTGAGAAAAAGGCTAATCAGAAACTTGTCAAGGCTCAAAGTGATGCTAGTGGTATTGTTAGTAAGTCTCGTGCTGATGCAGCAGAAGTAATTGCAAATGGAAAGAAGGATGCAGAGGCATCCGCACAAGGAATTCTCGATGATGCACATACTGCAGCCAACAAAGAGGCAGACAAAGTTCGTGCAAAAGGTAAGAAAGACCTTGATTCGATTCGTAGCCAAAGTGAGAAGAACCGTTCAGCGGCAATTGATGCAGTTCTAGATAATTTTACTGCCGAGTAATTAAAATGAGTTTTTGGGGTTGTAGGTATGGGTAAATTAACGACTCAAGGGATGTCTCGGCTAACTGCCGCTGGCTTACTCCCCGAACTCGATAATGCCATTGAAGCACTTGCCGCTTTGAAAGCCATTCACATCATTGATTATTCAGGTGATGAAGAGGGTATTAAATTAGGTAAACCAAATTCTTCTTCTGAGGATATCGGGCGCAACCTAAACCGATACCGTAGCGTCATCTCACAAATTACTACAAATGACATCAAAGTACCTCTTGAAGCCCAACCAATTCGCTTGAAGATGGCTGCTGATTTGCCGTCTTTGGTTGATGAGATGTTAACTTCATCTGACCGGATAGATGCCATTGAGGCCGAACAAGGGACAATCGCTGAAGAGTCTGCAGCACTTGAAACTCTTAAGCCAATAGGGATTGATCTTGATTTGCTTTCGGGGTACGAAGGCGTCACTGTATTTGTTGGCAATGTTAGTAGTGCAGCCGCAACCAAAAAAGCAGCGGGTGATGGAATTGCAATCATTGGTGGCGACAAGAAAAAAGTTGCAGCAGTATTCTGCAGAAATGAGGATGCATCCGCAGTTCAATCGGCACTTGATGATGCTGATTTCTCATCAGTTTCTGTTCCGGCAGGAGGTGGTGACATCGGTGCAAGACTTTCTAAGTTAGCAGCACAAAGTAAAACCCTCTCAAATGAGATGGATAGCCTCCAATCAGAGTTAGATAGTTGGGGCGACAACAATGGAGCATCTTTGCAAGGTGGCATTGAACTCCTTGAGAGAGACATGGCGATTGCCCTAGGACCAGTTAAGGTCGCGACTAGCGAGCATACTTTCGTACTTGATGGATGGATAGAAACATACCGAAGCGATGAAGTGAAAGCATCTCTTTCAGAAACCTGCCTCTATGTAGAAACCGAGGCATTCAAGATAACACCTGGTGGTGGTGGTCATGGGCATCATGGTCCAGAATTAGAGATGCCTCCAATTAAGTTTGCAGACCGTCATACAAGCAAGCCAATGGAATTGATTACTGATTTGATGGGTCGTCCTTCATACGGGAAAGTTGACCCGACATTATTCATGTTCTTCACCTACCCTATTTTCTTCGGTTTAATGCTTGGAGATATGGCGTACGGGTTTATGACGATGGGTGTTGGTTACGCACTTTACAGAGCAAAAGGCCACGATGAAACCATGATGCTAGCGGCTAAGTTCCTAGCTTACATTGGATTAGCCACTGTATTCTTTGGTTATATATACGGTGAGTTTGCAGGATTTGAGATATTACCCCATGGTGGTTGTGACATTGAAACTATTGTAGGCGCCCACGCGTGCGAAGCAGCACATGGGCATTGGCACTGGACCGCATCTGGGGCTCCTGCCTGGGCGACATGGCCAACTCTATTCTATCCAAACGGTGGTGAATTCCACTGGTCAACTGATGAGTTGAGTATCTTCGCTTTCGCAGGTATTGACCATGGCCTTCCTTTTGGCGCAGCATTCTCTTACCCGTTCCACCGAGTCACTATGGCGTCAGTTGGTGGTAATCTTGAAGATCTAATTTTGCTAACTATTTACATGGGTGTTTTCCACATCATGCTAGGGTTAGTAATCGGATTCAGAGACACATGGATTTACGGTGACTCACATGGTAATGTTGGGCCTGCAGTTGCCTTCTTTGACAAAGGATCTTGGATGGCTATTCTCGTGGGAGGTTTCCTCTTTGCATACGCTTTCCTTGGGCTTAAGGGAGACCATGGCCAAGGTTATCTTGACTTCCTTTCTCAAATGCAACTTATTGGTGGAATCATTGCTGGTATTGGGATATTGATGTTGATTTATGCTTCATACAAATACCATGGCATGCCACCTGCTATCGCGGCAATGTTGGGTCCAATTGAAGGAATTGGTATGATGTCAACAGTAGTATCCTATGTGCGTCTATTCGCTGTAGGTATTGTTGGTGTTAAACTCGCTGAGACTGGAAATCATATGATTTACGGGCATATGGAAGATGGCCATGGCACAGGCATGGTCGGGTTGATTAGCGATTTATCTCATCATAATGTGAGTGGCTTTATTCTCGCAGCAATTCTGTTGCCAATGATTCTGCCATTTGTTCTTAAGATTCTCAAAGTGGATGTCTCGCAACTTAGTTTCAAGTTGCAACTTTTAGCAGGATTTGTTATTTCAGGCGGACTTGGTTTCGCATTTGGAGTAGGTAGCAATATTTTCCTACTGATCGTCTTATTCTTTGGTTGGCTGGTTGTTCAACTATTCGCTTGGTTACTAGGTCTTGTCAGCCCTAACATCCACGCTGCTCGACTTCACTTGGTTGAGTGGATGAAACAATTTTATGAGGTTATAGGTGAGAAGTTCTCACCCTTTGGGTTTACAGCTCGAACAGTGGAGGTCGAGCAATAATATATCAGATTCCTATGCAAAGCATGGAAAAAATGGAGGAAAGAAATATGAAAATGAATATGGTAAGAGGAATGCGTTTGATGCTTATTTTGATGAGCATTAGCTTGATTGCTGGAGTAGCCAGTGCACAAAGCGCTGATGAAATAGCAGAGAAGGACACAATGGCGAAGTTAGGTGCGGGTATCGCACTTGCAGGTTGTGGAATTGGAACAGGCATCAGCCAAGGACAAATTGGCGCAGCAGCAATTGGAATGGTAGCAGAAGAC